>WFNP01000081.1 GCA_015488535.1 Nitratifractor sp. | reverse complement strand
ATTATTTAGTAGCAAAAAATTCTCTAACTATTGGTGGGAGAGTGGTCAAAGCTACTCACTCATTGAGATGTTAAAAAGAGGCTCTTATTATATCCCTGAACTTGAAAATTTGGTTATAAGTGAAATATTTTTAAATAGCTTTGAGATAGAGGATTTAAAGCTTGAAGTTTTGCTCTATCAAGCTGGATACTTGACAATAAAAGAGCAGTTTATTGATTTTGATGAAACAATAAGCTATAAACTAACAGTGCCAAATAAAGAGGTGCAAATTTCACTAAATAAACTAATTATTGATTATCTAACAAAAAGAGTAGATGATTCTTTTAGAAGAGATATATTTAATACTCTAAAAGAAGCTAAATTAGAAGAGTTTAAAAATATTCTTTCTTCACTCTTTGCCTCAATTCCATATAACAACTATGTCAAAAATGAGATAGGTGAATTTGAAGGATACTATGCCAGTGTAATTTATGCCTATTTAGCATCTTTGGGAGTAAGAATTATAGCAGAAGATGTTACAAATAGAGGCAGGGTTGATATGACTCTGTTTATAATTGATAAAATTTATATCATTGAGTTTAAAGTCGGAAATGGCGAGGCTTTGGAGCAGATTAAAGCCAAAAACTATCATCAAAAGTATCTAAGTGAAAACAGGGATATATATTTGATAGGTATTGGATTTGATAGTAAAAGTAAAAATATCATTAGTTATGAATGGGATATAATTTATAATAAAAAGTAAAGGGTTGTCATGGCAAGAAAACTTATATATGTAGATGCTTCAAGCAAAAGAGACAGTGAGCATAGTATTTATAAAATAGCACTGTATGACAAGGTTAGAGATAAGGGTATAGTCTTGCGACTCAAGCAGCAAATTCCCAAAAATATTACAGAAGCAGAGAAGTTTGCCATAATGTATGCAGTAATTTATATTATCCAAAGAGGGAATGAAAATTATCATATACTCTCTGATAATCAGAGTGCAGTAGATGATGCAAAAATTCAAAAAATAGTTCAGCATTACAGAATTGGTTTGAGTTGGATACCGAGAGAAGCCAATTTGATAGCTGATGATTTGAGTAGAAAAAATATTAAAAAGAAGAAGAGTAAAAATGTAAATCTATTATATTTCTTTATGGATATGATAAAAGGTCACTTTGAATTTATCCCTGAAAATGATGATGAAAAAATTAAAAAGATAGAAGAGTTATCAAGAGAGTTGGATGATATAAAAAACAGAATGAATAATCAAAAAAGGCATTTGGCTGCTTTGCAAAAGAAACTTTCTGAAAGAGGGTCTGAGAGTATCAAATAGTCTTTTTGTATATGGTGCGGATGAGAGGACTTGAACCTCCACGGGATTGCTCCCACTAGAACCTGAATCTAGCGCGTCTACCAATTCCGCCACATCCGCATAAATGATTTACTGCAATATTATATATCTTAATTATAAAATCAAGCTTTATTATATAAAAGTCAATAATGTTTCCAGCCATCATCTATGTTTTTTTCTCTATCATTACCTAAAGCTACGCTCTTTGATAAATCTATAAATCTGTTTTGACTTACAATATAGTATCTGTTTTCATTCATCTCAAAATCTAAAGAGTAAGCATGTAGCATTAATCTTGTCGCACCAGTTGTAAATTTTCTCTCTTCATTGCTCAATCTCTTCTCCAGATACTTCTCGGCTGTTTCATAATTGACACCATATAGAGGATCACCCAATATGGGATGTTTCACATGAAACAAATGTATTCTAATCTGGTGAGTCCTACCTGTATGAGGAATACACTCAAGTAGTGTTGCATCATACTTTTCATTATATACTATAGGTATAAATTCAGTAAAAGCCTCTTTCCCATTATCTGAAATAAATACTTTATGTTTAATCCTTGAATAGTCTTGATTGACAATGATAGGTTTATTAACACTGAATGGTTTATCAACTTTTCCTCTAACCCAGGCTCTATAACTCTTTTGAATATCTTTTTTTTCAAACGCTCCTTTTAAAAATTTTTCAGCCTCTTTATGCAAACTTGCAATTAAAAGTCCTGATGTCTCCATATCAATTCGATGTGCTGCATTTGCATCTTTGCCACCAAAGGAGCGGACTTCATCAAGCATAGAGTAGGGGGTAGCTTTTGTTTTGGGATGGACTAAAATACCACTTGGTTTATCAAAGACTATAAAATCTTTTGTTTTAAAAATTGGCAAATTACCCTTGCTAACAGGTTTAAAGATTATAACTTCAGTATTACCCGATATCTCTACAGCTTTATCAGCCAATGTTTGACCCTCTACTAAAATTCTGCCTCTGTCTATTATCCTTTGGGCTTCAGGTTGGGATATTCCATATCTTTGCATTAGCATAATAAAAGCCGGAATTGGTTCATCTATATAAAAATTATCTTTTATGAAAGGCACTGCTATTATCCTTAACTTGGATTTGAGTAGAATAATATCCAAAATACAGATAGTAATTATGAAAGGTGTTTTATGGTTGAAAGATATGCTAGAGAAGAGATGAAACAGAAATGGACTCAAGAGGCCAGATATGCTGCGTGGCTTGAGGTAGAAAAAGCAGTTGTAAAAGCGTGGAATAAACTTGGACTTATTCCGGATGAAGATGCTAAAAAGATTGTAGAAAATGCAACATTTAGTGTAAAAAGAATTGATGAGATTGAAGCAGTAACAAGACACGATTTAATAGCATTTACCACAAGTGTAGCAGAGAGCCTTGGAGAAGAGAGCAGGTGGTTTCACTATGGAATGACAAGCTCTGATACAGTAGATACTGCTGTGGCTCTTCAAATGAGAGACTCTCTTGAATTGATTATAAAAGATGTAAAGATGGTAATGGAGTCAATCAAAAAAAGAGCCTTTGAGCATAAATATACTCTGATGGTAGGTAGAAGCCATGGCATACATGGAGAGCCTATTACATTTGGTCTTGTCTTAGCTGTCTGGTATGATGAGATGAAGAGACACTTAGAGAATTTAGAGCAGACTATGGAAGTAATCGCTGTTGGTCAAATTAGTGGAGCTATGGGTAATTTTGCACACGCTCCTCTTGAGCTTGAAGAGATAGCTTGTAAAGAGTTAGGATTAAAACCAGCTCCAGTTAGTAACCAGGTAATTCAAAGAGATAGATATGCCAGACTTGCCAGTAGCTTGGCACTAATGGCAAGTTCAATAGAAAAGTTTGCAGTTCAAGTTAGACATTGGCAAAGAACAGAAGTGTATGAAGCAGAAGAGTATTTTGCCAAAGGTCAAAAGGGAAGCTCAGCAATGCCACATAAAAGAAATCCGATTTTAACAGAGAATATTACCGGACTTGCTAGAATGATTAGAGCTTATGTAATACCGGCAATGGAGAATGTAGCTTTGTGGCACGAAAGAGATATATCTCATAGCTCCACAGAGAGATTTTGGTTACCGGATAGCTTTATTACAAGTGATTTTATGCTTCATAGATTTAATAATGTAATAGCAAATCTGACAGTAATGCCTGAAAATATGATGAAAAATCTCAATCTAACCGGAGGTCTTGTCTTTAGTCAAAGAGTACTGCTTGAGCTTCCAAAAGCAGGAGTCAGCAGAGAAGATGCTTATAAGATAGTCCAAAGAAACGCTATGAAGGTATGGGAAGAGATACAGCAGGGCAAACCTACTGTCAATGAAAAGGGTGAGAGTCTCTTCTTACAATATCTGTTAAGTGATGAAGAGTTAAGAAGTAAATTGAGTGAGGAGCAAATTAGAGAAGCCTTTAATTATGACTACTATACCAAAAATGTAGATAAGATATTTGAGAGAGTATTCGGCAATCAAGAATAGTATAAATTAAAATATCATTTTACCCCTTTCATAAGGGAGGGGTATCTGCTCTTTATATCTTCATTAAGTTATTATAGATATAATCTTATATCTAGAAGGGGAAAACATTATGAATACTATATTTAAATACATCTCTATATTAATATTAATACTACTTGGTACTTTTTTATTCTATACAAAAGTATATATACCAAAAACAACATATAGCAAAATAAAAGCTATAAAAGGCGATATTAGTATCAAAAGATTTGGAATAGGGGAGCTTGGAGCAAAAGAGATTTACTCTATCAATTCACTTACATCTTCTAAAATCAAGGCACTATATACAGATGTAGGACAGTGGGTAAAAAAGGGTGATTTACTTGTAGAGCTTGATAGTGTAGATTTACCCCAACTTCTAAAAGAGGCTAAAATTGCAGTAAAAAAAGCTCAATTTGAACTCTTAGCTACCCAAAAAGAGTTGGAATCTTTAAAAGCCCAAAGAGCTTTGGCTCTACAAAATTACAAAAGATACAAAAGACTTTGGGAAAAATTGGCAACTTCAAAGTTACAGTATGACAAAGCCAAGAGTGATTATGACTCCATTGAAGCTCAAATATCAGCCACAAAAGCCAAAATAGATTCAGCCAAAGAGGAGATAAAACGCTCCCAAGCCAATGTCAAAGCACTTCAAATAAAACTATCAAGATATAAAATATATGCACCTATTAGCGGATATGTCATCAGCAAAGAGGCTGAAATTACCCAAAGTGTAGTTCCAACTCAAGCTATATTTAAAATAGTAAATCCCAAAGATGTATGGGTAAAAGCTTATATTGATGAGAGAATCAGCGGAGATATCAAAGTAGGGCAGAGGGCTACTGTTACGCTTCGCTCAAAGCCAAAAGAGAAGTTTGAAGGTATTGTAAAAAGAATTGTGCCTCAAAGTGATGCCATAACTCAAGAGAGAGAAGTAGATATCTCATTTAAAAAGTTACCGATACCTTTTTATATCAATGAACAATCAGAAGTGTTAATAACTACAAAAATTTTAAAAGATATTATAAAAATACCCTCTAAAGCATTAGTCAAATATAGAGGCAAAAGAGGTGTATGGATATTAAAGAGTAATAAAGCCCATTTTAGAGCTATAAAAGTGATAGGTATATCTGATAACATCGTAGCAGTTGACAATTTAAATAGTGGTGAAGTTATATTAATACCATCTAAAGATAAAAAGCCTCTATTTGATGGAGCAAGAGTTAGATAATGATAAATTTGGCATACAAAGAGATAAAACATACATTTGGTAAATTTATCATTACTGCTATCGGTGTGGGTATGCTTTTGGGTATTGTATTGATAATGATTGGTGTATATAGGGGTATGATTATAGATGCAGAAGTTTTACTTGATGATTTAAATGTAGATTTATGGGTAGTGCAAGAAAATACTCTTGGACCCTTTGCCGAAGCTTCACGGATACATGAGGATTTAAAAGATACAATTCATACAATTGAGGGGATAAAAAGTAGCGAAGGTATTACATTTCAAAATCTTCAATTACCACAAAAGAGTAAAATGATAAGAGTTTTTGCGGTGGGGTTTGACCCTTATGGAGATATAAATCCAATAAATCCGGATAGATTGATAGATGGAAGAGGATTAAAAAGAAGCCATTATGAGATGGTAGTTACAGATAAAACTGGCTTTAAAGTAGGCGATAAGATATCTTTGGGCAGAGATATATACAGGGTTGTTGGTGTAACTCACGGCACGGTATCTTCCGGTGGCGACCCATTGGTTTATATTTCACTCAAAGATGCTCAGGAGTTGCAATTTTTATACTCCAATGCAAGAATAAGAAATGATAGAAAAAGGGGTATAAAAACGCTAAATTCACATATGATAAATGCAGTAATTGCCAAAGTCAAAAATGGATATGATGTAGATGAGGTAGCAAATAGTATTAGAAGATGGAAACACAATTCAGTCTATACGGCTAAAGAAGAGAAAAAGATTCTAACCCAAAATCTAATCAAAACAGCTGCAAAGCAGATAGGAATGTTTACTGTAATACTTGTAGTAGTATCTACTATCATTATAGCTTTAATCATATACACAATGACACTAGAAAAGATGAAAGAGATATCTATTATGAAGCTTATTGGTTTGCCAAACTCTATGATAATAAAGATGATAGTGCAAGAGACTATGCTTATGGGGATTTTGGCATTTTTTGCAGCCAATATATTTGCCCATCTAATATATTCAAAGTTTCCCAAAAGAGTAGTGCTTGAGACTCCTGATGCTTTTGGATTGTTTATAGTAGTAATACTAGCTTCAATACTAGCTTCATTGGTAGGAGTAAAAAAGGTGATTTCAGCTGACCCACGAGAGGCAATAGGAGGCTAAAATGAGCACTAATACGGCAATAAAGATAGAGAATTTAGTCAAAAGATTTGGCAAAGGCGATAGTTTAGTTGAAGTAATAAACGGAGCATCATTTGAAGTAAAAAAGGGTGAGCTTGTGGCACTCATTGCTCCAAGTGGAGCGGGTAAAACAACTCTACTTATGATGATAGGGTGTGTAGAAGAGCCGACAAGCGGCACTATATGGCTTGGAGATGAAAAGGTATATGAAAACAGGTGGCTTACAAAGCAGACTAGAAAAATAAGAAGAGAGAAAATAGGCTTTATATTTCAAGCTCACTATTTAATTCCATTTTTAAATATCATAGAAAATGTTACACTGATCCCTCAAACAAACGGTCTATCAAAACAAGAGAGTGAAAAAATTGCTATAGAATTATTAGACTATTTCGGAATAGCCGACAAAGCCTATTCAATGCCATCATCACTATCAGGCGGTCAAAATCAAAGAGCGGCAATCGCTAGAGCTTTGGCAAACAAGCCAGAGATTATATTAGCAGATGAGCCGACAGCAGCATTAGATATGAAACGCTCCGTAGATGTAGTAAAGATGCTCAAAAAGATAGCCCAAGAGCAGGATGTGGCTATCATAATGGTAACTCACGATGAGGCAATGTTGCCTCTGTGTGACAGGATACTAAAAATCAAGGATAAAAAAGTAGTATCAGAAGAGGTCTCAAAGTTCCAGGACCTTCATTAATTTGTTTTTGTCTTCTTTGCTCAAATTACTATCTGTAGATTTTGAGCTATTCTCATCAAGAGTTATACTGCTGTTTGTTTCCGAAGATTTATTACTATCTTTTGTCTTTTTTATAATTGTCTGATTGGTATCTTCAATTTCTATTTTTGATTTCTGCTTTTGAACAGGCTCTTTTTTGATATCTTTTTTATTAGTTTTTACTATTTTACTTTTTAGTGATTTATCTTTTTCTGGCTTGGTGGTATTATTGTCTGATTTGTCATTAATATCTGTATCCATACTCTTTTTTACTGCCAATGTATGGTATTTATAATTTTTAAATTGATATTTGTCATAACCGTAGATATCTTTTCTGAAATTCAAATTACCATAATCATCTACAAAAGCAGTGAGATATACAATATCCACAGGGATTTTGTGTTTTAAAGATACTGTCTTTTTATGTTTTGTTTTTAGTAGAGCCATTAAATCCTCTACATCTATATTATCATTAAACAGAGATAGAGTTTTTAGCATTTCACGAGGTTTTTGAATCCTCATACACCCATGGCTGAAAGCTCTTGTATTTTGAAAAAAGAGTTTTTTAGATGGTGTATCGTGAATATACACAGAGTATTTATTTGGGAATAGAAATTTTATTTTACCCAAAGCATTGGATGTGCCGGGATCTTGCATAAAGTAGTATGGGATAGGTTTGCTACCTCTGTATTGACTCCAATCTATACTGCCTGGATCAATAACAGGTGAATCTTCATCCCATGATGCGTGTAAATGTTTGCCTCTTCTTTCATAGTAATATGGGTTTCTAATCAAATGTTTTAGCATCTCATGTTTGACTATACTTTGAGGTATCTTCCAGTATGGGTTGACCACAATATACTTCATAGTATTATGAAATGATGGAGTAGGGTGAGTTGGTCGTCCTGTAATTACTCTCATTGTATTTACAAGCTCTTTGTCATCATAAAAATATAGTCTGAAAGCTGGAATATTCAACTCTATTCTTACAGGTGCTTCTGTATGATAAATCCATTTGATTCTATCAAGATTTAATCTGATTTTTGCAATCAAATTCTCTACCGGTTCATTTAATAGATTCCAAGTCTCTTTATCTATTTTGCTATTGCCTTTGAGTCCATGTCTTAATTTATATCTTTTTACAGCTTTTTGCAGACACTCATCATATATTAAAGATTCAGTATCTACATCATCCAATCCACAAGCCTGTAAATCTCCGGTCAATTCAAGATGCTTTCTTATTAAGGGTATAACAGCACTCTTTTGATATGGTTTTATCCTTCTGTATTTGGGGAGTTTTGCCCATCCTCCTCTGTCTCGGATAGATATATATTTCATCAGATAAGATTTTAATTTATTATATTTAAATCTTTTAGGCTCGGCAATTTTAAAAAGAGAGTCAAATTTACCTGCCAAAACAGCATCAGATAAAAGTGAAGCAGGTGTATATGGAGATTTATACCTGTCCCAACCAACCTGTGCATCATATTTTTTGGATAATTCAGCTCTTTTTCTGTCAAATGCTTTCCAATCTATCCCACCATAAAGTATATAATTGAGATATGTCAAATATAGTCTGCTTATTGCCAATTCTGCATTTAATTTATCTTTTATAGAAGCGTTGGAGTTATATGCTTTTTTTAGACTCTCTTGAGCTTTTTTATAAGCATTTTGAATTTCTGCAATATCAGCTACACTTCTATCCTGTTTTATATCTTGAAATAAATCTTTTGCGAACTTTGTAGGGGCTTTTTGTCCTATCCATACAGGCACATAATACAACTCTTTGTAGAGTGATGCCATCTCTTTGCTCTCAGATTTGACTCTTTTTTCCAACAGAGATGATAATTTGTCTGCAAATTGAGCTTCGCTTGAGCCTGAATTTAAACCGTAAAATGAATCAGTATCTGCATTTATCGAGAGAGTAGATACACTCATCATACAGGCAACTGTAAGTAAATTGATAAATCGTCTATTCATTTCTACTCCACTTCTATATGATTGATGAGATAGATATTATATCTCATTTATATAACAGAAGAGAGTATAAACTGATATATTCAGAAATGATTATTCCTGAATATATCAACAGAGAAAAGATTATTTATCTTTTTTGGGAGTGACATACATATTAATATATCTACCCTCTTGATGAGGAGCTTTTTCAAGAGTCGCTATATCTTCAAGCATTGGCCATACACGCTTTAAGACTTCTATACCCTGCTCTGGAGTAGCCATCTCTCTACCTCTGAGGAATACTCTGAGTTTTACATGTTTGCCTTTTTCAAGAAATTCTCTGGCGTGTTTTACCTTGTAAGCTATATCGTTGTCAGCTATTTTACAAGAGAATTTAACCTCTTTTACATCAATCTTCTTCTGGTTTTTCTTGGCTTCTTTTTTCTTTTTCTCTACTTGATACTTATGTTTGCCATAATCCATAATCTTGGCTACTGGTGGATTGGCATCTGGAGACAGAAGTACCAAATCTAATCCCTGCTCTTCAGCAAGTCTTAAAGCTTCATCACGGGAGATAATCCCATACTGCTCTTTGTTATCACCTATTACACGAAGCTCCTTAGCTCTAATGGCATCATTCATTATGATGCCGTCTCCCTTTTTGTTTCCCCTTGTATTGCGTTGTTGTTTACTCAAATTTTACCTTCTTGAAGTTGTTTGTTTAATTGTAGCATAAAATCTTCTTCAGATAAATTATACTGCTCTTTCTTTCTTCTGTCTCTTATTGCAACGCTACTATTTGCTACTTCTGCATCACCAATTATTACCACATACGGCACTCTTTGCTTCTCAGCTAAACGAATTCTTTTATTTAAAGAGTCGTTTTTATCATAAATTTCACTATCTATATCCATATCAGAGAGTTTTTCACTCAACTCTTTGGCATAAGCTACATGATTTTCAGCAATCGGCACAAAAATTACTTGAGTCGGAGCTATAAAGAATGGGAACTCTCCAGCATAATGCTCAGTTAAAATTGCTATAAATCTCTCAAAACTGCCTAAAATTGCTCTGTGTATCATTACCGGGCGTTTTCTCTCATTATCCTCATCTACATACTCTACATCAAATCTCTCCGGTAGGTTGAAATCCACCTGAATTGTTCCACACTGCCACTTTCTACCGATAGCGTCTGTAATTTTTACATCAATTTTAGGTCCATAGAATGCTCCGCCACCCTCATCTATGCCGTATTCAAGATTATTCTCATCTAATGCATCTTTTAGAGCTTGTGTAGCTATCTCCCAAACCTCATCATCACCAATAGCTTTATCCGGCTTGGTTGATATCTCCATAGAGTAATCAAAGCCAAACTTTTTCATAACAGCATCTACAAACTCAACTACCTCTAATACTACCGGTTTGATTTGAGACGGTGTGCAGAATATATGAGCATCATCTTGGGTAAATTCACGCACTCTCAATAATCCGTGAAGCACTCCGCTCTTTTCGTGTCTATGCACTACTCCATACTCAAAGAATTTCAAAGGCAAATCTCTGTAACTCTTTACACTATGCTTATAGATTAGAATATGCCCGATACAGTTCATAGGCTTAATTCCATACTCTTGACCGTCAATTTCAGTCAGATACATATTTTCACCGTAACATGCATAGTGTCCGCTTGTTCTCCACATATCAGCCTTGAGTATCTCAGGACCTCTTACAGGCTGATAACCTCTTTTTCTGTGAGATTTATATAACATAGACTCTAACTTGCCTCTGAGTCTGGCACCCTTTGGCATCCAAAACGGCAGTCCGGCACCTGCATCTTCATCAAACATAAACAGCTCCATCTCAGAGCCTATTTTTCTGTGGTCTCTCTTTTTAGCCTCTTCCATCATCTTTTGATATGCTTTTAGGCTGTCTTTGTCAGCAAATGCTATACCATATATTCTGGTTAGCATCTCAGCATTCTCATTACCACCGAGATAAGCCCCTGCTACTCTTGTAAGCTTTACATTGAAAAGCATTCCGGTATTTGGCACATGAGGACCACGGCAAAGGTCTTCAAAATCCCCCTGCTTGTAGATAGATACAGTTTCAGATGGGATATTTTTAAGCACCATCTGCTTTAAGTCATCATCTTTAAACTTCTCTATCGCTTCATCTTTGCTGATTTCATACTTTTCAATAGGAAACTTCTTTTTGGCAAGTTCCTTCATCTTCTTTTCAATCTTTTTCAAATCCTCTTCGCCGATTTTTTCATTGGTTCTAAAATCGTAATAAAATCCTTCATCTACCACAGGACCTACGAAAAATTTGGCATCGGGATACAGCTCTTTGATAGCTTGGGCCATTAAATGAGCTGCAGAGTGTCGAATAATTTGCAATGCTTCATCTGAATTATCAAACTCTATCGGTTTCCCTTCACCCTCTTTTGCACTTTGAGTATCAACCAACTCACCGTTATTATTTATATAACCTATTATATTTTCACTCACTATCTAACCTTTTGGTCTATTTTTATTTTTTCAGATTATATCCTATATTAGTTTATTGATATATTTAGTAACATTATAAAAACATTTATAGGAGATGCTTTATGATAATAGTGAAAAGAGTAACTTCAATAGTAATATTATCAATTATATTACTAAATGCAAAAATCACTCTGACTTCGCCTGTATTTTCTAATGGTAGTAAAATAGAGCCGATATATACATGTGATGGCAAAGATATATCTATGCCCTTAATGATAAGCAATATCCCCAAAAATACAAAATCCATAGCTATACTTATGCAAGACCCAGATGCTCCAAACGGAGTATTCACCCACTGGATACTATACAATCTACCTCCTGATATCAAGTGGCTACCTCAAGACTTTGATAGATATATTTCAAATATAAAAGGTGCAAAAGAGGGCAGAAACGATTTTGGCAAAATAGGATATGGAGGAGCTTGTCCACCCTCTGGAACGCATAGATATATTTTGCACATATATGCACTGGATACGAAGTTAAATCTTCATCGTGGAGCAAATATAAAAGAGTTTTTAGAAGCTCTAAAGGGACATATTATAGATAAGAATAGACTGATGGGTGTATATAGCAGAAGATAATATTTTTAACTTCTCTCTTTTGTATAAAGGTATATTGCATATATAGTCAATAAAATAATTACAGGAGGTTGTGCAAAATCAGGTCTTATTACTCCACTTCCTGCCAACCAAAACAGGGCATGTAAAACTCCCCATACTATCAGAGTAATACCTATACTCTGAGCCCATACAAGCTCTCTTTTCATAAAACGCTGATATGATGGAATCTTGAAGAAGAAAATAATTATCATTGAAAGTGCAAACAGAGGCATTATAATTTTGTTATATAGCAGAGCCTTTATTTTGGTGGTATCAAGATTCTGTTTTTTCAGCAGAGTATATGCATTCCAGCCATCAATAAGAGTAAGAGAGTGTCCTTCATATATCAGTTTGACTACTTTGGGTTTGTATCCTTCTAGGATATGCAGAGTCTTTGTCTCTCTTATGAAGTATCCGGAGAGTTTGCCATTTTGGTATTTTTTACTTTTTATTGTGACATTATGGGCTATCCATCTGCCATCTTTATAATTGGCTTTTGGAAATGTGATAATAGTACTTACCAAGCCTTTGTCTATCACAAAAACTGTTACATTATATATAATTTTTTTAACAGGGTCCAGCTCTTTGACATATACAAAATCATTATCATATTTAAAGAAGAGTTCATTTATCTCAATATTGGCTTGATTTTGATGAAGTATGGCGTCTGCACTCTCTTTACTGTATGAAAACTCCGTAAATTGCAGAGATATAAATATTATATATATAAATGAAGCTGTTAAAAACATAGGCTTTAGCAGACTTTTTGGACTGTATCCAAATGAATACAGAGCTACCCACCTGTTCTCTTTGACAAATGACATTTTGGTCATTACAAGTGCTAATACGATGGCTACCGGATAGATAAGAGTCAAAACTGATTCCCATCTGTAGAAAAGATATAATATTTTTATATTCATTCCACCAGACAGAGATGTGATATGTTGCATCAAATCTATAAGCACTACAGCAAAGGACATACCCATAAGTAGTATAAAAAAGTTTTTCAGATAGTGTTTAATCAGATATAGAGTAACAAGTCTCATCATTTAAGAGCGTTTATATCCCTGAGTGTGCATGTGGATTTGATTATATCAAGAGGCTCATTAGGAATTTTTTGACAAACATCGGCACAATATTTAATCCAATCAGAAATTTTATCTTCTTCCTCTTTGCCAAAATTGGAGAGGACATAATCAGCTACCTGAGATTTAAATTCGGGTTTGCCTACACCCATTCTGACTCTTAAATAATCTTTTCCAATGGAGCTGTCTATGGATTTCAATCCGTTATGTCCGCCGTTTCCACCACCGATTTTATACTTTAATGCACCAAATGGCAAATCTATATCATCATGTATTACTACAATATCTTCTATTGGGATTTTAAAAAAGTTCATTACTGGCAAAACAGATTTACCAGATAGATTCATATAAGTAAGTGGTTTCAAAAAGAGTAAATCTCTACTTCGATAAAGCTCACCATTAAAGCTATTTTTGGAGATAGATGAAGCAGAGTATCTCTCTACCAACTCATCTATAACCCGCCATCCGATATTGTGGCGGGTATTTGCATATGCCGGTCCAGGGTTTCCCAATCCGACAAATAGTTTCATGATATTATCTAGACTTGATTACACCACATACAGAAACATCACCTCTATCCATCAATTTACAATTTTCAGGAACTGGGATATCTCTTACAAGAATTGAATCATCTCTATCCAAATCACTTACATCTAATGTGAAGTTTGCAGGGATATCTTCAATAGCACCTCTTACTCTGAGTCTTTTCTTGGTAATTACTAAAACACCTTTGTTTTTTAATCCCTTAGGTGTGCCTACTGTTTTGACAGGTACAAGATAATCAGTTACCTGGCCTGGAACAGCTACCAATAAATCAACATGAACAATATCACCAGTTACTGGGTGGAGTTGATACTCTTGCACTACTACATTTAACTCTTTGTCACCTACTTTGACAGGAAAAGCCAAAGACTCTTTTCTTCTGACTGTTCTAATAAATTCACCCTGTTTGAAAGCTGCATGAATATTCTCCACACCTTTTGCATACAGGTTGGCTATTAGATAACCATCTCGTCTGAGCTTTTTTGCGTCGCTTTTACCGATACTCTCTCTAACTATACCTTCCAGCATTTTTAATCCTTAAATATTTAAAATAGGCGAGGATTTTACCCAAATTTGATAAAAAAAAGTTTAATACTCTTTTAATCCTCTTCCTCTTCATCTTTGAAATCAAAGGCATCTAATTCAATTTCTTTGTCTTCTTCCTCTTCTTCATCACCTCCTGCTCCGATACCTTCAAATTTCAATTTCAAGTCAGCTGGTGATGTAGCATTTTCAAGTGCCATATCCTGGCTGATGATACCTGCCATTGCCAAATCATACAGATGCTGGTCAAATGTCTGGGAGCCATACACCTCTTTACCTTCAGCAATAGTATCAGGGATTTCAAAGTCTCTGTTTTCTGCAATCAGCTCTTCAATTCTTGGCGTTCTTACCATTATCTCTTCGACAGCTACCCTTCCTCCATCGACTGTCCTTACCAATCTTTGGGATATAACCCCCTGTATAACAGCAGCAAGTGTCAATCTGATACGGTTTTGCTCAACTTCAGGGAATGTTCCCACAATTCTATTTACTGTCTCTTTTGCATCGAGTGTGTGTAGAGTAGAAAATACCAAGTGTCCAGTATTTGCCGCATGAAGAGCCAACTCTATCGTCTCGACATCTCTCATCTCTCCAACGAGTATGATATCAGGGTCTTCTCTCAGAGCTGCTGGAAGTGCATCGGCAAATGAGTTGGAATCCTGACCTATAGAACGCTGATTAATCAAACATTGTTTATCCGGGTGGACAAACTCTATTGGGTCTTCAAGTGTAATGATATGTTTTTCATACTTTTCATTTACTTCATTCAGTATAGCAGCTAGAGTTGTGGATTTACCACTACCGGTTACTCCTGTTACAAGTACCAAGCCTCTTTGCACATCTGCAAAAGTTCTGACGACATCTGGTAGATTTAACTCATCTAGTGAAGGAATTTTGACAGGAATAATCCTCATTACGATACTTATACCATTCATTTGGTAGAATGCATTTACCCTAAAACGGCTGTTTTGATCCAGCACATAGGTAAAGTCCAGCGATTTATGCTCTTTGAACTTTTGCATCATTTTTTCGTTGGTGATAGACCTTAGTATGGCTTCTACCTGCTTTGGACTTAATGGTTTGCTACTTGCTTTTTTTAAAAGACCGCTTATTCTCATTCTTACATGTGAAGTTGCTTTGATATGCAGGTCACTTCCTCCCTTGCTTACCATCATTTTAAGAAATTTATCTAAAACTTCTTTCATTTCTCCTCCAAACTATCCAGCATCTTTGCAAAAGAGTCTTCAAAAGCTTTTAGACCCTCTTCGAGCAGTTTGTATCTTACTGATTGAATGGATATGCCGTTTTTTTCAAGATTTTCAAAATATTCATCTATCTCATTTTGTGGCATAGGCAGAGCAGGTAAGGGCTTTTCACTACTCTTTTCAAAAGCCTCTATTGTATCAAGCGGAGCGGTATTTACACTGTGAGCCGCATATAGTTGTCTGATATAGTAATCTGTCGGTAAATCATCACTCTTTACCCCAGTACTTGCAAAGAGCGTTCTTACTGTCGGAGTGTGGTTATTTTCAATAATATTGTAGATATTTGCAGCATTAATTACACCGGTAACAGATGTAGGCAATCCTTTCTCTTTTAAAATCGGGTCAAGCTCTTTGTCAAATCGACTTACAAATACACTGATTACTGCTTCGACCCTTTCACCTCCTGTTGTTTCAAACTCTTCTATACCCTCTTTCATCGCCTTTAGACACTTTTTTGCTTGTTCTGGGGCAAAAACCAGTGTGGCATTTACACTGATACCGTCTGAGAGTAACTCTTTCATAGCAGGATATCCAGCCTCTGTAGCCGGTATCTTTATCATTACATTTGGTTCGTCTATCGCTTTGAAGAGTCTTTTTGCCTCTTTGATAGTTCCTTCTGTATTGTTTGCCAAAAATGGATCTACCTCTATACTAATGTATCCTTCACTACCGATATCATATACACCTCTCAATTCAATAGCCGCTGTTTTGATATCTTCTATTGCCAATGCTTCATACTTCTCTTTGGCACTAACTCCTTTGAGATTATCCAACTGCTCCAGATATGCAGGTGAAGTTGTGATAGCTTTTGCAAATATTGCAGGGTTGCTTGTAGCTCCGTTAATTACACCATCTTCTATCATCTTTATAAAATCTTTTTTTAAAAAGTTTCTCTCTATAAAATCCACCCAAAGTGAAAAATTCAAATCATTATTAACCATCTTTATACTCCCATTTAAAATCTCTCCAACTGCCGATATCACCGCCAGTCTCCAAACTCTTTTCAAGCCTGTTTAAAAACTCATCTCTACTTATAATCTCAGCACCCATATTTACCAGATGCTCTGTTACCACTTGGCAATCAACAAAATCATAACCTTTTTGGCTTAAAACATCACTTAGAGCTTTAAGAGCAATTTTAGAACCATTTGCTTTGTGTGAAAACATAGATTCACCAAAAAAGACTCTGCCCATTGCAATACCATACAATCCACCTACAAGTTTATCATCCATATATACCTCTACACTGTGGGCAAATCCCATATTATGTAGTGTAATATAAGCTTCCTGCATCTCATCTATCAACCATGTGCCGTCTTGACCAAAACGGGGAGTAGTTGCACAAGCTTTTATTACAGAGCTAAAATCTTTGTCAAAACATACTTTATAAGAGCTGTTTTTCAATAATCTTCTAAAGGATTTGGATACTTTTAATTTATTTGGTATAAGTATTAATCGAGGGTCGGGAGACCACCAAAGAATAGGGTCATTTTCACTATACCATGGAAATATCCCCATTCTATAGGCTTTTAATATTCTATTCGGATTTAAATCACCACCATAAGCCAACAATCCTTCAGCAGGGGCAAGTCTAGGATCTGGAAATATATGGTCAAAGCCTAATGGTCTTACCATATATTCATCATAGGTTATTTCAGACACTTTAACTTCCTCTTATCTATTTTATTATTAAAAATTATCCAATTTCTCAAATTTACTCTTATATGTGTTAAAATTCTATCCAAATAATTTAATTAAAACTCAAAGGATAATTATTGGAAAGAAGAGATTTTCTAAAAACTGCTTCATTGGCACTGGGAGTTGGTATGATACCAAATGTAACATTTGCCAGCTCAAATAGTGCCTTAAAACCGGAGAGTGAAGATGTGATATCAAAAGAGTCCAGAAGATTTAGAGTCAAATACAGCTTTGATTTACAAAATCCGGAAGGTAAAGGTGCATATCCTGCAAGATTGTGGAATCCAATGCCATATAATACTCCTTGGCAAAATGTCAGAAAATTGACATTTAACGGTAATTATGATGAGTGGAATTTAAATGATGATAACAGTTATGATGTAAATATACTTTATGCTGATTGGAAAAAGAGTGATAAACCCAAAAAACTTGAAATAGATATGGAGATAGAGACAAAATACCGCACAGTGCCACTCTCAATTATCAAAGAAGCTTCTAATAAAAATTTACCAATTCCAAATAGTGTCAAAAGATTTTTAGAGCCTACTTTACATATTCCAACTGACGGCAAAGTCAAACAAAAAGCTGATGAATTGACAAAAGGTATTACAGACAGATTTACAAAAGTAGAAAAAATTTATAATTGGGTAACCGAGACTACATTCAGAGATCCAAAAGTGATAGGTTGTGGTATGGGTAATGCCGGACAGATGATGGATAGTGGATATTTTGGCGGAAAATGCACCGATATCAGCTCACTGTTTGTAGCTCTTTTGAGAGCAGCCGGTATCCCTGCTAGAGAAGTGTTTGGTATCAGACTCGGATTATCCCATTACAGCAAGGCATTGGGAAAAGCAGATGAAAAGGGAATGGCTGATATATCTACATGGCAACACTGTAGAGCAGAGTATTATATACCTGGAGCCGGTTGGATACCTGCGGACCCTGCCGATATTACAAAATTGGAGCTGGTAGAGAATCTCAAATACAGTAACCCGAAAGTTAAAGAGTTAAATAGAAGATATCTCCATAGTTGGGAGATGAACTGGGTAGGCTTCAACTGGGGAAGAGATTTTATCCTTTCACCAAAACCTGAACAGTATCCTATCAATATGCTTGGATATCCTTATGCTGAGGTAGAAGATGAGCCACTTGATTACTATTTTCCAAAACTATTCAAGTATCAAATAATAAGTCAAGAGATTACAAAAAAACAGATAGGATAATAGATTGAAACTTGACTGTAAAGACCTTGACTGCCCTCAACCGGTGCTTAGAGTCAAAGATGCACTTGACAGTATGGAAGAAGGGATTTTGGATATAGAACTTAACACTATCTCATCTATTGAAAATGTCAAGCGTTTTGTCAATAGCAGAGGATTATATTTTGAAGAGAAAAAGATAGCCCCAAGACATGTAATTCTAAGCATTGTAAAGGGGTATGAGTGTCTGATTGATTCTGATACAAGTGAAGAGGAGAGGGCAAAGCAGAAGATTGAAGCCTCAGCCAAAGCCAACAGAGCATCTCAAATAGTAAACAGTGCAAAAGAGAGGCAAGATGCAAGAAAATTTTACTCTCTTATGTTTGGCGGGATAATTTCAGCTGTTTTGGCAAGCACCTGCTGTCTTGGTCCCTTGCTTTTTTTACTCTTTGGAGTGAGTGTAGGCTCTTTGAGCTTTTTACAAAAGTTTGCTCCGTATCATAATTACTTTTCAATAGGTGCAGTAGCGGTTACATCCTATCTATGGTTTGACTGGTTTAGAGGTAGAAAAGAGAGAATTGCATGTGCTACAAGTTTGTGTAAGAACTATACACTATATTTGACAATAGGGACAATATTTGTAGTGATACTGATAACTTATCCGTGGTGGGTGGTATATATATTGCCCAGTGATGATTTTTGATTTTAAAAAGGTTTTAAAATTTATGAAAAGAGTTATATTTTTATTATTTATGATATCTATATCTCTGTATGCTGACAAAGTAGCGGTAATAGAGGTATCAGGTATGACCTGTCCGTTATGCACAGTAGCGGTAAAGAGAAGTTTAAAACATACAGATGGAGTTATTAAAGCTAAGGTAAAGCTAAATACAAGAAAAGCTACGGTTATATTTAAAGATGATACAAATGAAACGATACTCTTAGAAGCAGTAAAAAAAGCAGGTTATAGAGGAAAAATTTTATCAATAAAAGATATGAAATGAGGAGAAATAGATCACTTTAATATATAAATAGTTTTATTCACGCTATTTTCATGTTGAATATAATGATTATAGAGCTTCAATCGATATTAAAACTTTTGGTGTTATGGAGGGAAAGTTACCTTCAAAAGTTCTTGGATTAGTTGTAGAGTGGGCAGAAGACCATCAAGAAGAATTATGGGAAAATTGGAACAGTATGAAAGAAACAGGAGAATATAAGAGAGTCGAGCCTTTAGTTTAAGTTAAAGGATGAAGCAATGTTAAGTATAATCGATGCAAGATATCAGGATGATTATAAAATCGCTGTTGAATTTAATGATCATAAAAAGGGAGTTATTGATTTAAAAGATTTTATATTTAATGGAAAAATAAAACCATTTAAAGAGCTTCAAGATATTGAAAAATTCAAAAATTTCAAAGTTGATTATACGATAAAATGGAATGATGAATTAGATTTGGCTCCAGAATATCTTTATTTTAAAGCATTTGAAAATGATGATAAACTAAAAAATAAATTTAAAGAGTGGGGGTATCTATAATAACTTTATATCAAATAAAGGAGGTTATATCTATGAAAAAGTCTATTTTTGTGATGTTGATTTTGGCAACCGCTCTTATGGCTTCTGCCAAATGGACATGTTATAGATATGTAGATGGTAAGCCAACAGGTGGAGTAGTATATGTCTATGCTGACTCAAAGAGTGAAGCCACTCAAAAAGCTCTCAAAAAATATAGAGATGAATTACATTACAGAGTAGATTCTGTAAATTGTAAATAGTTTAAAAAGAGACTTATCACCGCTCTTTGGCGATGATAAGTCTTGTTATTACTTACTAGCAGTCTCTTTTGCTGCTTCTAAAGCCTCTTCGTAATTAGGCTCTTCTGTAATTTCAGGTACAAGTTGCTTATAAGCTACATTGCCATCTTTGTCAATTACAAAAATTGCTCTAGCAGTAACTCCGGCAAGTGGTCCATCAGCAATCAATACACCATAAGCGTTTGCGAAATCTTTGTTTCTGTAATCAGATGCTACTGTAAGGTTTTCAATGCCCTCAGTTGAGCAGAATCTCTTAGCTGCAAATGGTAAATCCATAGATACAACAGTTACTTCCAATCCGTCAATTCCTGCTGCTTGATTATTAAACTTTGTAGTCTCCATTGCACATACAGGAGTATCAAGAGATGGAACTGCAATTACTAGCTGAGCCTTGTCTTTTGCTCCACCTACAGTTATATCAGAAAGGTCATCAGACTTTACTACACTTACCTCAGGAGCCTTGTCTCCAACATTTACCTCATTACCTGCCAAATTACACTCATTACCTTTTAGTGTTACTGTTGCCATATTCATTTCCTTTTATTAAGTTTTTGTTTCACAATTATTGTGTTGGAGTTATTATTACATAAATAGGAGATAATTTATCCTATTTAACTATTTAATAAAATTGATTTAAATCAAGTGTTACGAATATACACATTTTTACCGATAATGTCTAAAATTTCTTGGTGAATTTTACTATTTGTAACCACAATAGCATCATCACCTATACAATATTTCCCATTTTCAAGACTGCTTACCCTGCCTCCTGCTTCTATGAGTATTGGTATAGCTCCTGCTACATCCCACGGTTTTAACTCTATTTCATAAAAACCATCAAATCTACCGGCAGATAAATAACATATATCTAATGCCGCTGAGCCTAATCTTCTGATATCCTGGATATATGGCAATAAATTAGCTATTGTATCTACTACCCATCTATAAGATGCTCCTTTATAAGCTTTGGAGTATGGAAAGCCTGTGGCAATTAGAGCAGATTGTAATTTATCTTGATTGCTTACAGATATCTTTTTATCATTTAGATATGCTCCTTTATCTTTGAAGCCATAAAAGAGTTCATCTAATATTGGATTATAGACTACTCCACAAAGAGGCTCTCCATCTTCCCAAACTCCCACAGATATGGCACAGTGTGGAATTTGATGCACAAAATTTGTAGTGCCGTCTATTGGGTCTATATATATAGCTTTTTTTGCGTGAATATCTTGAGTATTAAAACTCTCTTCACCAATCAAAGTATATTCAGGCAGTAACTTTTTTAACTCATTTATCAAAAACTCTTCTGTTTTGACATCATATTGAGTAACCAAATCTACAATATCTTTGTGTTTCACCTCTTTATGAGCATAAAAACCCTCTTTTACTATTTTACCGGCTTTTACTACTATACTTTTTAACTCTTCAAATCTATCTTTCATTTTTACCCTTTACACTATTTCCACTTATGATACCACTAAGCCACGCAAAATAGAAATTAAATCCTCCTCTATCTCCGGTAATATCCATAATTTCACCTGCAAAATATAGATTTTTAATTTTTTTTGATTCCATTGTAGTTGGATTAATCTCTTTGCAATCTACTCCACCCAAAGAGACTTCAGCATACTTAAAGCCTCTTGTATTTGATATTGGCATAGAGATATGTTTTATAGCATATACTAAGCTTTTGATAGATTTTCTATTTAAATTGGCTTCACTTTTTATATTTAGATGAGAGAGTTCTGCCAAAACCAACTCTATTAATTTTTTATGTAAAACTCCAGACAGCCACAATTTAACAGGCAAGTTTCTATCTTTATCTATTCTTGATAGCAACAGTTTGGATAATGCACTGCTTGAATACTCTGGCATCAAATCTATATTTAATTGGCAATATGAGCCACTATTTAGAGCAATAGAAGCTTCTATACTGATATCCAATACCGCCAAACCGCTAAGCCCATAATCTGTAAAGAGTATATCACCTTGCTTTGATAGACTATCCTCTCCATCTATATTTAGAGTAATAAAAGCCTCTTTCTTGACTCCTTCAGCCCCTTTTGCCCATCTTTTTTGATAGCTATTTAGTGCTACAAGAGCGGGTAGGGGAGTGATGATATTGTGTCCAAGATGTTTTAAAATATCTAATATATTCCCACTTCCACCCAAAGATGGAGCTGCCATAGAGCCGGAAGCTACAAGTAGATATTTAGCATATATTTTTTGATTATCTAAAGAGGTGATTATAAAGAATTTGTCTTTTTGGATATTGGATACTTCAAAGTTATAAATAATCTCTAATTTCAATCTATCACACTCAGCCAAAAGCATATCTACTACACTACCGGCATATCTGCCCATAGGGTATAGTCTGCCTTCGCTCTCTTCATCTATCTCAATGCCAAGCGTTTGTAAAAATTGCCATATATCATTGGGTGAGTATTGTTTGAAAGCCTTTTCTATAAACTCTGGATATGAGCTGTGATATCTGTCTGTGGATATAAATCTGTTGCCGATATTACATCTGCCGTTACCACTTGCAAATATTTTCCTGCCAGCTTTTGATGATTTTTCTAAAATTGTTACCTTTAGCCCTCTTCTTGCAGCAACTATTGCACTACCAAGCCCGGAAGCTCCAGCTCCTATAATTACAAACTCTTTCAATTTTATACTACCCTCTCCCACTCAAAAGAGCTTATATTTTTAGCTTCCCTATCAAACTCAATTCCAACCAAATATATCTCTTTGTTTTCATTTAGATACTTTTGATGATAATTTTTTTCTTTAATCTGAGTTAGAGCCCCACCACTTCCAACTTTAAACTCAATGATATAAATCTTATCAAATATAACCAAAGTCATATCAACCCTGCCTCTGTTTGTAACATCTTCAGCTATTATTCTCACTCCAAGAGAAGCTAAATAAGCATATACTACACTGGCATAATACCCTTCAAATTCACTTATTTCATTTTTTACATAATTGTTATATGGAATTGAAGCAAATAGTGAAGAAAGATTATTTTTAAACTCTTCTAATTTGCCATATCTTAATATCTCAAGGATTGTAAGTTTTTGTATCGGATTTATATATTTTTTTGTTAAATACTCCACTATTAAATTATTTAGTGAAATTTGGACTTCTTTATTAGGAACTCTCAATCTATAGTTATATAACTCATACTCTTCATAATATTCTTGCTTATCAATAGTTAAATATCCTGCTTGATAGAGCAAAACTTCAAGTTTTAAATCCTCTATCTCAAAGCTATTTAATAAATCTCTGCTAATTACTAAATTTTCCAACTCCGGAATATAGTAATCTTTTTGTTTTAACATCTCAATCAGTGAATAAGCCTGACCACTCTCCCACCAATAGTTGGCAAACTCTTTGTATTTAAAAAGCTTTAATATATCAAAGGGGTTATAGATTCTATCTTTTAAAAAGTAGTATCCGTTATACCACTGCTTTACTTTCTCTAAATCAAAATCTCTGCTATATTCAAAAAATTCCTCTTTGATATTTTCATGAGTATATCCACAAATATTGCCAAAATCAGGATTGAGTGATATATCTTCAAGATTATTAAGTCCGCTGAATATACTGGCTTTGCTAAATTTAGAAATTCCAGTTAAAAATGCAAATTTCAGATATCTGTCATTTGCTTTTAGTTGGATATAAAGACCTCTTAAAAAGTCTCTATTCTCTTTGGCTCTGTCTATGTTGTCAAGATTATCGAGTATTGGTTTATCATATTCATCTATAAGTACTACTACTTTTTGATTATACTTTTCATAGCACTTTTGAATCAGCTCTCTCAAACATCCTGCTGATGTATCACTCTCACACTCTATACCTAATCTTTTTTGATTCTCTTTCATTAGCATCATAGCAGTATCTTTGGTCTCATCAAGGCTTTTAAAATTACCTGCCCAGTCAATTTTGATTACCGGATACTTTATACTCCAATCCCATTTATCATATATATACAAATCTTTAAATAACTCTTTGTTTCCTTCAAATATATTGTGTAGGGTATCAAGAAATAGGCTTTTGCCAAATCTGCGGGGACGAGATAGAAATATATATTTATAGCCGTTTATTAAATCCAAAGCCTCTTTGGTTTTGTCTATATATAGATAATCTTCTTCTCTTATATTTTCAAATGTCTGAATGCCTATGGGTAATTTTTGCATAATATCCCCTTTAATTACTATATATCTAATTTTATTTCCGGATATTCTGTGCTTCTTGTATTTGGTATTGCTTGGTTACTGATACCTTTTACCGTATATACAAATGATATTTTTGCTTTGTCTGTAGTATTTTTGTTTGCTCTGTGTAGTGTCTTTGAGTGAAAAAGGACGATATCACCTTTTTTTAGAGGCATTGATACTTTTTTGTCTATCCACTCTTGATTTGGCTTATAATCATCACGGAAAAATAATTTCTCATCAAAGCACTCATCATCAAACTCTGCTTTGTGAGAGCCTGGGACAAACTCCAATAGACCATTTTGCAGATACTCATCTCCTAAAGCCAACCATACACTAAGCAGATTATCATTTTCAAAATGCCAATATCTGATATCTCTGTGCCACTCAGTATCACTACTGGTATGAGGCATCTTTGTCATTATAGAGTTGTGATGAGATAGAGTCAATACCGGTGTTTCGCCAAGCAGTTGATACAAAACAGGTCTAATTTCACTATTTTCCATCCACTGCTTGAATAGTATATCTCTGTTATATACTTGTCTGAGTCTTCTGATTGAGCGATACTTATCCTTTGAGCCTCCGATATACTCCCACTCCCACTCTGTAGGCTCTATTTGATACTTTAGATGAACTTGGGCTACTTTTTTGATAGCATCACATCTTTTACTCTCAGCAAAATTTTTGATGAGTAAAAAACCGTCTTTGTCAAATTGTTCTATCTCTTTGTCTGTAAGTTGCATATATACTCTTTATCTTCAATATTATGCGGGACTGAAGTCCCGCTTCCAAAGCAAAATTATTTCACACTATCTTCAGCATTACTCTCCAATTCCTAACTCTTTAGATGTCTTGAGATAGTCATACTGACTCATCATAGACCAGGCTCTGGCTTTTTTCATATAAGCCATATAATCTGTGTATATCTCTTTGAATTTCGGATTTTTTGCCGCATATCCGGCATATACCTCATCAGCTGCTTTTTTGAGTGCCTTTAATACAGGTTTTGGGAATGTGCGGACTTTGATATTTGGATATTCTTTTTTCATCTTTGCCCATGCATCTACAGAGGCTGCGAAGTTTTCTATATACATATCCATAGCAGCTGCTTTCATACCAACCTCTAGCATTGTCTGATACTTCTTAGGCAATTTGTCAAATGCTCTTTTGTTTATCAAAAACTGCATCTCACTTGCAGGTTCATGCCATCCTGTATAGTAGTATGGTGCTACTTTATGAAATCCCATCTTTATATCCATACCGGGTCCTACCCACTCAAGTGCGTCAATTGTGCCTCTGTCAAGTGCAGTATAAAGCTCTCCTGCTGGAATATTGGTAACATTTACTCCCAATTTTGCCATAACCTCTCCGGCAAGTCCCGGGATTCTCATCTTGAGACCCTTTAGGTCATCAACGCTTTTAATCTCTTTTCTAAACCAACCGCCCATCTGGTTGCCGGTATTTCCGCCAGGATAGCTATATACACCAAATTTGTTATATACCTCTTTCATATACTTCATACCGTTACCGTAATAAAACCAGCTATACTGCTCAGATGGAGTCATACCAAACGGAACTGTAGTAAACCATACAGTATTGATATCTTTGCCTTTCCAATAGTATGAGCCACTGTGACCCATCTGATACTGACCGCCCTTTACCATATCAAGGATTCCAAGTGGTGCTTTGTGTTTCTCTTTGCCCTCTACTTTGATGATAAATTTACCGTCACTCATCTCTTTCATCCAAGCTGCCAGTTTTGCCGGAGGAGAAGCAAGAGGTGTTAGCGTAGATGGCCAGGTCTCTGCAAGTCTCCATCTGATTTTTTTTGCACTCAATGGCGAAGCTATTAGCAAAACAGCACCGGCTACTGCACTGAGTTTTAATATCTTTTTCATATATACTCCTTATGGTTGATTTGTGCAATAATTTTATCTTATAAAACTTTAGATTGGTATATTAAATTAGTATATTAGTATATTGGTGATGTTTTATTTTTTAGATGATGCTAAGGGGTGAGATGATAGATAATCTTGCATCTTTTTTGAATCTGCCAGTTTTGTATATATCTGGGTAGTGGCAATGGATTCATGACCTAAGAGTTTTTGCAAATCTGTAAGTCTTGCTCCCTCTTGAAGCATCTCTGTGGCAAATGAGTGTCTGAGTTTATGAGGAGAGGCAGAGATTCCTTTGGCTTTGAATATCTTTTTGATGAGGTATCCCAGTTGATGACTGCTCATCTGCCTCTCTTTTTTCTCAAACAGCCACTTTTTTGGATTATAGGTATCTATATATCTGTCAATGGACTCTTTTACTTTTGGATGCAAAGGGATTTGTCTTTGTTTATCTCCTTTGCCTTGCACAATCAGCCAGTCTCCTTGAACATCTTCTACTTTGATATGTGATACTTCTGATATCCTAAGACCTGCTCCATACAAAACAGACAACAGAGCCTTTTGTAAAATATCGGCATCTTCAAATACCTCCTCTATATAATTTTTATCTATCGCTTTGGGTATGGTAGAAGGCACCTTTACATTATCATCTGCTCTTAGTTTAATATCTATCTGTTTGATATCTTTTAGCCATTTGGCAAATGAGTGAATGGAGCTTATATATTTGGCTATTGTCCTTTTGCTCATATTGGATATCTCCATTCTCAAAGGTAAAATATCCATCACAATAATACCGTCATCGACTCTGATATCCGATAATTCAATAGCCTTTTTCAGTGCTGTTTCATAAGTCGATACTGTATTGTCACTGTATCCTCTGATATGCTCAATATAGTATAAAAACTCATTCATATACTCTTTAAATTTCTCTTTCACTCTCTTTTGCTCCAATATGTCAATTAACAATCTTGGATATAATTTTACTCAAAATATAAAAAGGAGCAGAAGAGATGTCAGTACCTGAAGATGTAGGATGTAAAAATGATTCATGTATCAAATATGCCAATGAGTGTAACCGTGCCAAAATAGCCAAAGAGGGCAAAGCCAGAGAAGTCAAAAGTTTTGGTGGGACACCGGATAAAGGGTGTGGAAAATTTATACCTGTAAAGAATGGCTAAATCACCTCATAAAGTGTAATAAATAAAGAATATTGAGCATAATTGACTCAATATTCTTCTCTCATTAACCTTTTGTTAAACTGAAACAAATACCATAATACAAATGAAAAAATATTTTAAAGGATTTAACGATGAAAAAGAGATTTGCGTTATCACTGGTAACAGCTACACTGCTTGGTGGATTGACAACGACTGCACTGTTTGCAGATAATGGTGCTATGAAAGATACAGTAGCACAAAAAGAGGCTAAAGCAGTAGCCAATCCTTCAGCAGTCAAAGGTGAAGCATCAGCAAAAGCAAAAGTAGAAGAGACTCAGGCAAAAGATGAGTTTAAAGCCAAAGAAGATGCCCAAAAGTTTGCAATGCAAGCCAGAATAGACAGAATGCAAAGACTTCAAAGAGTCTTTCAAAAAGAAGCCTCTATGCATCAGGATAAGAGCAAAGAGACTTCAAAAGAGATTATGGAAGCTATTCATCTGACATTTCAGGCAGCTCAGGATATCAAAAACGGCAAACATGATGATGCCGCCAAAAAACTGGAGCAGGCTTCTAAAGATTTTGATTCAGCACTCAAAAAAGATCCAAAACTGGATTTAGTTCCTATTGCTCAGGAGATTCAAGTCAAGACATTTGCAGGTGATTCAAAAATCATAAAACAGGCTATCGATACAGCAGTAAAACTGCTAAAAGAGCATAAGACCCAAGATGCAAGAGAAATCATTTTGCCTCTAAGAGATGAGATGGATTTCATTGTCCAATATCTGCCAATGAAGACATATCCACTTGTCACAAAACATGCAGCCGAGCTTTTGAAGCAGAAAAAGGACAAAGAGGCATTGATGGTATTGGCAAAAGGATTTGGCACTATTGTAGCTATTCAAAACAATATACCAATTCCTTTGATGTTGGCTTCAGATATGACAATAGAGGCTTCCAAACTGGATAAAACTAAAAAAGAGCAGGCTATCAAACTGCTAGAAGCTGCAAAAGAGCAACTCAAAAGAGCTGAATTGCTTGGATATGCTTCCAAACATTCACAAGCTTACAAAGCGGTAGAGAAGCAGATAGATGCTATTGAAGATGAGATAAAAGGTAAAAATATCGTTGAAAAGATGTATGAAGATTTGGCTGCCAAATTCAAATCACTCTTTGAAGAGACCAGAAAAGATCATAAATAATATAGTATATTAGTCATTGGTGTATTGGTTATTGGATATATTTCCAATACACCCGCCTCTTTCTTTTGTGATATAATCCCTCAAATTATAAATCGTTTATGAGGGATAGTATGTCAAACAAACCGCAATTTACACATCTGCATCTGCACACTGAATATTCTCTGCTTGATGGAGCCAATAAAATAAAAGCACTTGCCAAGAAGGTCAAAGAGCTTGGAATGAGTTCTGTAGCTATGACAGATCATGGCAATATGTTTGGCACAATAGACTTTTATAATACGATGCGAAAAGAGGGTATCAAACCTATTATCGGTATGGAAGCCTATCTACACAACAGCGAAGAGTTATCAGACAAATCGACCAGACAGAGATATCACCTCTGCCTGTATGCCAAAAACGAGACAGGATACAAAAATCTGATGTATCTAAGCTCTCAGGCATATTTGCACGGTTTTTACTACTATCCCAGAATAAACAAAAAACTTCTCAAAGAGCATAGTGAAGGCTTAATCTGCTCCTCTGCCTGTCTGCAAGGTGAAGTAAATTGGCATCTCAATACCAATGAGCGTAATCTCAAATTTGGAGCCAAAGGGTATGAAGAGGCTAAAAAAATAGCTCTGGAGTACAAAGAGATTTTCGGAGATGATTTTTATCTTGAGCTTATGAGGCACGGTATCGGTGATCAGCAAAGAATTGATAATATGATTATCAGACTCTCTCTTGAGACAGGTATCAAAATCATAGCCACAAATGATACACACTACACAGAGCAAGAGCATGCAGATGCTCATGAAGCTTTTATGTGTATAGCGATGAACAAAGAGTATGATGACCCTGACAGACTCCGCCACAGTGTGCATGAATTTTATGTCAAATCACCCGAAGAGATGGCTAAACTCTTTGCCGATATCCCGGAAGCTCTCGAAAATACCCAAGAGATTGTAGATAAGTGCAATCTGGAGATAAAACTGGGAAATCCCACTCCTCCAAACTTCAAATTTACCAGAGAAAGAGCCAAACTGGCAGGATTGGAGCTACCCGAACCGGACAAAGAGTATTCACTTGCCAATGATATTGTCCTCTTTGAGCATGAGGCAAAAAAGGGACTAGAAAAGAGACTGGAGATTGTGCCAAAAGATAAACATCAAGAGTATAGAGAGAGACTTCGCACCGAGATGGATATCATCAACTCTATGAAATTTCCCGGATATATGCTGATTGTCTGGGACTTTGTAAGAGCCGCCAAAGAGATGGGTATTCCGGTGGGTCCGGGCAGAGGCTCGGCTGCGGGTTCTTTGGTGGCATATTCACTCTTTATTACAGACCTTGACCCTATGCCTTACGGTTTGCTCTTTGAGAGATTTTTGAATCCTGAGAGAGTAAGTATGCCCGATATCGATATGGACTTTTGTCAGGCAAGACGACAGGAGATTATAGATTATGTTGTTGATAAATACGGCAGGAACAATGTGGCTCAGATTATCACATTCGGTAAGCTTTTGGCAAAAGGTGTCATCAGAGATGTAGCCAGAGTGATGGGTATGCCGTATGCCCAGGCTGACAAATTTGCCAAATTGATTCCTGATGAGTTGGGGATTAATCTAAGCAGTGCTTATGAAAAAGAGCCAAAAATCAAAGAGTTGATCGAAAGTGATGCCAAAGCTGCTCAGGTTTGGAAATTTGCCCTGGCACTTGAAGGACTCAACAGAAATGCAGGGACTCACGCAGCAGGTGTGGTTATATCAAATGAGCCTTTGTGGGAAAAGACTCCTCTGTTTAAGCCAAGCGGTCAGGATACTCTTGCTACCCAATACAGCGGTAAATATGTAGAAGATGTGGATTTGATCAAATTTGACTTTCTCGGACTCAAAACGCTTACTGTTATAGAAGAGGCTCTTCAACTGATAGAGAAGAGTACCGGCAAACGGATAGATTTTAAGCAGGTAGATATCAATGACCCAAAAGTCTATGATTATATCTCAGAGGGTAATACACTCGGACTCTTTCAGATAGAATCAGCTGGTATGCAAGATTTGGCAAAGAGACTCAAGCCTACCGGATTTGAAGATATCATTGCGATGCTTGCACTTTATCGTCCGGGACCTATGGAGTCAGGGATGCTTGATGATTTTATAGAAAGAAAGCACGGCAGAGCAGAGATTACCTATATGTTTCCTGAGCTTGAGCCTATACTCAAACCCACCTATGGAGTAATCGTCTATCAAGAGCAGGTTATGCAGATAGTGCAGACAATCGGAGGCTTTTCACTCGGCGGAGCCGATTTGGTGCGTAGAGCAATGGGTAAAAAGATCAAAGAGGAGATGGACAAGCTCAAAGATGAATTTGCCCAAGGTGCAGCAAAAAAGGGATTTGACCCGGACAAGGCTGCCGAGCTGTTTGACCTTATCGTCAAATTTGCCGGATACGGATTTAACAAATCCCACTCAGCAGCTTATGCATTGGTGACATTTTATACATCATATCTCAAATGCTACTATCCTACAGAGTTTATGGCAGCACAGCTTACACTAGAAAAAGACAATACTACAAAAGTGGTCAAATATGTAGATGCTGTCAAACATATGGGTATAGAGTTGCTTCCTCCTGATATAAACCGCTCTGATTTGGCATTTATAGCTGATGAGACCGAAGCTGACAAACCCAAAATTATATTCGGACTCGGTGCTATAAAAGGAGCAGGAGATATAGCTATCAGCTCCATACTCAAAGCCAGAGATGAAAAACCGTTTAAAGATTTGAGCGATTTTGTATCACGCATAGACTCCAGCAAAGTAAACAAAAAAGTAATTGAGTCTCTTATCAAAGCAGGAGCCTTGGATTCATTGGGATATACCAGAAAAGCGATGCTCACACAGATAGAGGATATCGTCTCTGCCGCAGCCAAGGCTCATCAAGCCAAAAAGATGGCTGAAAACTCCCTCTTTGGCAGTGGAGAAGAGATGACAAGTGTCGAAGTAAAGCTTGATGAGATGAGTGAATATGAGCAGATGCAGATACTGGAGTTTGAAAAAGAGACTTTGGGATTTTATGTTTCAGGTCACCCACTTGACAAATACAGAGAGGATTTGGAGCAGATAGATTATACACTAAGTTCAGAGATAGATGAATTGGCAGACGGCTCACAGGCACTGATAATCGGACGGATAGAAGAGATTACCGAAAAGATATCCAAAAAGGGTAACAAATTCGGAATTGCTAATGTGATGGATTTGCATGGAAATATAGAGCTGATGCTGTTTGCCGACAGACTCAAAGAGCTGGAGGATAATTTTGATTTGAGCAAACCGATAGCATTCAAGGTAAAAGTGACAAAAGACGGTGAATTTACCAGAATGAATATACTCAAAATCGAAACCCTCAAAGATGCCAAAAAAGAGAAAGTCAAAGTCAAAAAAGAGGAAAAACACACCCAGGCACCTGAAGATGAGCCTCCTTTGATTTTGGCAATAGATTTGATGCCTGATGCCAGAGTCATTGAAGATTTATACTGCCTGGCTCAAAAGTATCCGGGTAAAAGACCTCTACAGCTCCAAATCAAGAGCAAACTTGCTGATGTAGTGATAGAGTCTCAAATGTATGTAAGTGAAAATATTGTCAATGAAGCCAGAGAGTTGGGTGCCTATTTTATAGAAGCAAGAGCAGGGTAAAGTATAGTATATTAACTCAAAGAGTAAGGAGAGGTATTGAAAGAGCAGAAGTTTTTGCAAGAGTTGGAAAAGAAACTGTGGAAATCAGCAAATAAACTGCTACCGTCTCTTGATGCAGCGGTTTATAAACATGTAGTGTTGGGGTTGGTTTTTTTAAAATATGTCTCTGACAGTTTCGAGACAAGACGCCAGGAGCTAATCGAAGCATTCAAAGACCCTGATAATGATTATTACCTCGGTGAAGATGCCGATGAGTTTATAGAAGAGGAGCTTGAAAACAGAGATTACTATACGGAAAAAAATGTCTTTTGGGTGCCACCTGCTGCACGGTGGCAGTATATACAGGACAATATCCGTCTCTCTGTCGGCTCACCACTTCCGCTTGGAGGTGAGTTCAAAAGTGCCGGAAAACTGCTTGATGACACTATGGAGCTGATAGAGAAGGAAAACCCCAAACTCAAACGCATCCTCAACAAAAACTACGCCCAACTGCAGATAGAGCAGAACAAACTCGCCGATTTGCTCGATCTAATAGCGACTATTCCCTTTTCACATGAGAGCCTCAAAGCCAAAGATATACTCGGTCATGTCTATGAGTATTTCCTCGGAGAGTTTGCAGCAGCGGAGGGAAAAAAGGGCGGACAGTTTTACACGCCCAAATCGATTGTAAATCTCATCGTCGAGATGGTAGAGCCATACAGAGGCAGAGTCTATGATCCTGCGATGGGAAGTGGCGGTTTTTTTATCTCCAGCGAAAAGTTCATCGAAGAGCATAGTGGGAAGATAAAGGACATTTCAGTCTATGGGCAAGAGTCCAACCCCACAACTTGGCGGCTTGCCGCGATGAATATGGCGATACGCGGGATAGACTTTGACTTTGGCAAAGAGCCGGCTGATACTTTCACCAAAGACCAACACCCCGACCTCAAAGCCGACTTTGTGCTTGCCAATCCTCCGTTCAACCAAAATGAGTGGTGGGATGCCAGTTTGGAAGGGGATGCACGGTGGAGATACGGCACACCTCCAAAAGGTAACGGCAACTACGCATGGATGCAGCATATGCTCCACCACACCGCCCCAAACGGAGTGGTAGGACTGGTGCTTGCCAACGGAAGCCTTAGCACCACCACCGGAGGAGAAAAAGAGATAAGAGAGGCAATCATCAAAGATGACTTGGTAGAGGCTATCGTCGCACTCCCTTCACAACTCTTTTCCAATACTCAGATCCCCGCTTGTATCTGGATACTAAACCGCAACAAATTCCAAAAAGGCAAAACCCTTTTCATCGACGCACGCGAAGTGGGATATATGATAGACCGCAAACAAAGAGCCTTTTCACATGAGGATATCAAAGCGATAGCCGAGAAGTTCCAAGCCTTTAGAAACGGCGAAGATGTCAACGAGCCTGGCAAATACTACGCTGCCTCGACAGAAGAGATAGCGAAGCAAGACTACATCCTCACCCCCGGTCGTTATGTCGGAGTAGCCGAGGAGGAAGACGACGGTGTGCCGTTTAGCGAAAAGATGGCAGAACTCACCGCCAAACTCAAAGAGCAGTTTGAAGCGTCGCATCGCCTTGAAGCAGAGATACGCAAAAATCTCTCGGCTCTGGGGTGGGAGATATGAATAATCTTTACATTTTTAGATAAGGTATAAAATGATTCATATAAACTCTAAAAGAGATATTTTAACATTAAAAGAGAGCTTCGAGGTAGAATTTAAAAAAGCTACCGGTAAAAACGGCAAAGGCAAACTGCCAAATGATTTTTTAGAAAGTTACAGTGCTATGGCAAACACTAGTGGAGGCAATATTTTTTTAGGCATTGAAGAGAGCAGAAATAGTATAGAATTAATCGGCATAGAAAATCCAGAATATGTTATAAAAGAGCTTTTTGACACTCTTAACAATCCGCAAAAGGTAAATGTAAATATTTTAAATAACGAAGATATTGTCATTATAAACATCGATCAGAAAAATATTATCTGGGTTAAAATTCCAAAAGCAACACGAAAACAAAAACCGGTATTTAAAGGGCAAAACCCATTTACAGGCACTTTTATAAGGCAAGGAGAAGGCGATTATAAATGTAAAGAAGAGTGTATAAAGAGACTTTTAGCAGAGCAGATAGAAGATAGCCGAGACAGTAAGGTATTAAAAAACTTCGATTTTGATGATATAGAACTAAGCACATTTTATGCATATAGAAATATTTTTAAATCTCATAAGCCCGACCACCCTTTTAATGCTCTTAATGACATAGATTTCCTACAAAGCATTGGAGGTTACAAAAAAAATAGAGAAAGTGGAACAGTAGGTTTAACCCTTGCAGGTCTTTTAATGTTCGGAAAACAAAACTCAATAGAGGATGTTTTGCCATATTATATGGTTGATTATCAAGAACGACCCAGAGCCGTAACAGAAAAAAGATGGGTAGATAGAGTCTATCCAGACGGAACTTGGAGTGGCAATATTTTTGATTTTTACAGAATTGTTATACGAAAGCTTTACCAAGATTTAAAAATACCTTTTAGCCTAAAGGAGGCACAGCGAGAAGAAGACACCCCTATACATCAAGCGATAAGAGAAGCTTTTATAAATGCTTTAGTGCATGCAGATTATAGCGAAAGATTGGCTATTTTAATTGTAAAAAGACCGGATATGTTCGGCTTTAGAAACCCCGGACTTATGCGAATACCTATAGAAGTAGCCATCAGAGGTGGCGAAAGTGATTGCCGTAATAGAAATATTCAAAAAATGTTTATGCTCATAGGCTATGCAGAAAAAGCAGGTTCAGGAATACCCAAAATTTACCAAAGCTGGAGTAAATACAACTGGACAAAACCTCTTTTATATGAAAAAAACAGCCACCACCCGCAGACACTGTTAGAGTTAAGAATGATAAATCTTCTTGATGAAGAGATAATCCAAAAATTAAAAACTGTTTTTAGTCATAGTTTCGATAGTTTAAATGAAAATGAAATTAATATTTTGGCAACTGCCTACATAGAAGAAGAGATAAATCATAAAAGAGTTTTGGAAATTTTAGATATACACCCAAGCGATGTTAGCGATATATTAAAAAAACTAACCAAAGATGCCTTTTTGCACAAAAGCGGTATAGGTAAGGGAACAGTTTATAAATTAGCTACTAGGGACACTATCGGTTCTACTGGGGGTGTTACAGATTCTACTGGGGGTGTTACAGATTCTACTAGGGGTGTTAGATTTTATAAAAAAGAAGAGATTCCAGAAGAGATACTGCAAAAAATAGAAGAAATAACAAACACTATATCTAATAAACCAAGGGTTAAAAAAGAGGTAATGCAAACTACAATATATAAAATTTGTGAGTTTGGATATTTTTCTCCTGATATTTTGTCTAAATTACTAAATAGAAACAAAGATACTATCAAAGATTATATATCTGAGTTGGTAGCAAAAAAACTTTTGATTCCTTATTTTAGTAGTCCAAACAGTCCAAAACAAGCATACACATCAAAGAAAGAGTAAAAGAAGGCTATATTGAAAAGGATAGCAGTATGATTGAGACAGTTTCAATTGTTGCAAAAAATGCAACAGTTCTAAATAATGGAGGCAGGACTTCACTCCTGCATAGTGCGGGGTTAAAACCCCGCCTCCATTTTAGTAAGAGTGTATAATATTGTATTTTTTGGCAAATAAAAAAAGAAATGAAAAAGAAAACGAAAAAGAAAATTGATGAAACCTCGTATTTATGGGCTTTATCCTCTTTTTTGTTTTATTTTTCGTGAAAAAGGAAAAAAATAAAAATGGTATGGTATATGTTAGTGGATGAGGATTTAGATATTAGGATGGAGGGTGAGGATGAAATATAAACTATCTGATATAGCATATTATGTATCAGAAAAAAGAGATACTAAAAACTTATCAATAGCTAACTATATTTCTACTGAAAATATGTTGGAGGATCGAGGAGGTATAGTAGAAGCATCTTCTCTTCCATCAACACAAAAAGTTAATTCATTCAAAAAAGAAGATGTGCTTTTTTCAAATATACGAACTTATTTTAGGAAAATATGGCTTGCTAAATTTGATGGTGGTTCTTCAAATGATGTTCTCGTGATTAGAAGTTTAGACGAAGAAAAGCTCTTGAGTAGCTATTTGTATTATCTACTTTCTGATGAAACATTTATTCAATATACCGTAGCTACGGCTAAAGGTACCAAGATGCCAAGGGGTGATAAAAAAGCTATTATGAACTATGAGTTTAAGCTTCCACCCCTCCCAACCCAAAAGAAAATAGCTCATATCCTCTCAACTCTCGATGAGAAGATAGAGCTTAACCGCAAGATGAACCAGACACTCGAAAGTATGGCACAAGCGATTTTCAAGTCGTGGTTTGTGGACTTTGAGCCGGTACTTGCAAAAGCCAAATGCAAAAGTGAAGCGGAGCTTGAATATGTAGCCAAAGAGCTTGGCATATCAAAAGAGGTGCTTGAGCTTTTCCCAAGCGAATTTGAAGAGAGTGAACTGGGGATGGTGCCGAAGGGGTGGAAGGTGAAACCACTTAAATTTTTTGGACAAGTTATTACAGGTAAAACACCATCTACAAAGAAAAAATCAAATTATGGAGAGAAATACCCTTTTATCACTATACCAGACATGCATAATCAAACCTTTGTTATCAGTACTAATAGATATCTGTCTGAAGAGGGGCATAGTACACAAAAAAATAAATTAATTCCCAAAAAGTCACTTCTTGTGTCTTGTATAGCTACTGTTGGATTGGTTTCTATTACTTCTGAAGATAGTCATACAAATCAACAAATAAATAGTATTGTTTGTCCTGAAAATTATTTATACTACCTGTATTGTAAACTTAATAGTATGACTAATGATTTAATTGTCTATGGTTCAGCTGGTACTGCAACACTAAATGTAAATAAAAGCACATTTGAGAATATTAGCATTGTCAAACCTAATGACAATTTGCTCGATTACTTTTTTAGTACAACTCAGCCATTATTTGAAACTATTTTGGCAAATACAAAACAAATCCAAACCCTCCAAAAAACCCGAGACACCCTCCTACCAAAACTCCTCTTGGGTGAGTTGGATGTATCGGATTTATATTTGGAGGCGGGACTTTAGTCCCGCACATGCGGGGTTAAAATCCCGTCTCCAAGAGTAGTAAAGTAAAAAGGGATACCATGATCACCGAAGACCAAGTAGAACAACTCGCTATCGACTGGTTCAAAGAGCTGGGTTATGACTACCTCCACGGTAGCGACACCGCACCCGATGGTGAAATGGGAGAGCGAAAAAGCTACCAAGATGTCGTGCTTGCAAATCGCCTGCAAAACGCCCTAACCAAACTCAACCCGACCCTCCCGCAAAGTGCCATCGATGAAGCACTCCATATCCTCCAAAAGCCGGAACACCCCTCTCTCATTCAAAACAACCGTGCATTTCATGAAATGCTGCTTCAAGGCATACCGGTAGAGGTCAAAAGCGATGATGAAAGCCGTGGCGATGTTGTCAAGCTCATCGACTTTCAAAACCCAAACAACAACGACTTTTTGGTGGTAAATCAATTTACCGTCAAAGGTACCAAAGGCAACAGACGACCCGATGTGGTGGTATTTATCAACGGTTTGCCAATAGCGGTGCTGGAGCTAAAAAATCCTGCCGATGAGAACGCCGATATTTTCAAAGCCTACAACCAACTCCAAACCTACAAAGAGGAGATAGAGGATCTGTTTGTCTATAACGAAGCACTCATTATCTCTGATGGTATCAATGCACGCATCGGCTCACTCACTGCTACACAAGAGCGATTTATGCACTGGAGGACTATCAAGGATGAGAGCGACAAACCGCAGTTGGAGTATGAACTGCAAACGCTTATCAAAGGCTTTTTTGATAGAACACTGCTACTGGATTATCTACAAAACTTTATCCTTTTTGAAGATGACGGTAAGCAGATTATCAAAAAGATAGCCGCTTATCATCAGTTCCATGCTGTAAGAGGGGCGGTGGATTCGGTCGTGCAAGCCTCTTTGAGCGGTTCAAGACGCGGGGGTGTCGTGTGGCATACCCAAGGAAGCGGCAAGTCGATCTCTATGGCGTGTTTTGCAGGTAAACTCACCAAACATCCCAAGATGAAAAACCCCACACTGCTTGTCGTAACTGACAGAAAAGATCTCGATGGACAACTTTTTGAGATCTTCTCCTCAGCTCAAATGCTTTTGGGGCAAAAACCGGTGCGGATAGAGAGTGTGGAGAAGTTACGAGAGATACTACACAACAAACCATCCGGCGGTATTATCTTTACGACCATTCAGAAGTTTTCACTCAAAGAGGGGGAGGAGAAGTTCCCACTTTTGAGCAATAGAGATAATATCGTCGTCATAGCCGATGAGGCACACAGAAGCCAGTATGGATTTGAGGCGATGCTGGACAAAGAGAGTGGCAAGTTCAAATACGGCTACGCTCAACATCTAAGAGACGCCGTGCCAAATGCGACATTTATCGGCTTTACCGGAACGCCGATAGAGAGTGAAGATAAAAGCACACAAGCGGTATTTGGGGAGTATATCTCTATCTACGATATAGAGGATGCGGTAGCAGACGGTGCGACGGTGCCAATTTATTATGAGAGCAGACTTGCCAAACTTGACCTTGACGCTACGGTACTTAAAAAGATAGATGAAGAGATTAACGAACTTGTAGAGGATGAGGAACTCTCAGATAGAGAGAAATTCAAGAGTAAATGGTCGGCACTGGAGAAGCTGGTAGGCTCAAAGCCACGCATCAAGCAGGTAGCTAAAGATTTGGTAGAGCATTTTGAGCAGAGAACGGCGACGATAGAGGGCAAAGGGATGATCGTGGCAATGAGCAGACAGATAGCCGTGGAGCTTTACGATGCCATTATCGCCCTGCGTCCGCAGTGGCACAGTGACGACCCTATGAAAGGGGCTATCAAGATCATCATGACCGGCTCTGCTTCGGATGATAAAAGGCTCCAAAAGCATATCTACTCAAAAAAGGTAAAAGAGGGTATTGAAAAACGCTTCAAAAACCCAGAAGATGAACTCAAACTCGTTATCGTTCGTGATATGTGGCTGACTGGTTTTGATGCGCCGTGTGTGCATACGATGTATATCGACAAACCGATGCGCTCACACAACCTCATGCAAGCCATCGCCAGAGTCAATCGTGTATTTAAAGACAAAAAAGGCGGACTTGTCGTGGACTATATCGGTATCGCCAACGAACTCAAACTCGCCCTCAAAACCTACACCAACGCCGGAGGCAAGGGCAGAGGCACAATAGATGCAAACGAAGCACTCAGCGAGATGCTCAAACGCTTGGAAATTGTGCGTAATCTCTATCATGGCTTTGATTACTCCGAGTTTCAAACCAAAGCTCATGAGCTACTCGCTCCAGCTGCAAACCATATACTAGGGCTTGAAGAGGGCAAAAAACGGTATATGGATGAGGTTCTGGCACTCTCAAAAGCCTACAGTTTATGTGGCACACTCGATGAAGCACAAAAATATAAAGAAGAAATTGCCTTTTTCCAGGCGGTCAAAGCGGTAATGGTAAAAGCTTCACAGCCAAAACTTCAAAAAAAAGACCCTAATATTGCTATCAAACAGATTATCGATAATGCCGTAGTTTCTGAGGGGGTAGAGGATATATTCTCTTTGGTAGGTCTCAAGAAGCCAAACATAGGCATACTCTCTGATGAGTTTTTGGAAGATGTCAAACATATGCAGTATAAAAATCTCGCTGTGGAACTCTTGGAACGCCTACTCAAAAACGAGATCAAAACGAAAATGCGAACCAATGTCGTCAAAGAGAAGAGGTTTAGCGACAGACTCCAAGCAACCCTTACGCAGTATCACAACAGAGCCATTGAGACTGCACAGGTGATAGAAGAGCTTATAGCAATGGCAAAAGAGTTTGCTGAGGCTAACAAAAAAGGAGAGGAGTTAGGGCTAAACTTTGATGAGTTGGCATTTTATGATGCATTGGCGGAGAATGAATCGGCACTGAGAGAGATGGGAGATGAGACACTTAAAAAAATTGCTGTCGAATTGACGCAGAAGCTGAGAAATTCTGTCAGTGTAGATTGGCAAAAAAGAGAGAGTGTTAGAGCCAAAATGCGTAATATAATACGCATTATTCTAAGACGCTACAAATATCCTCCTGACAAACAGATAGAAGCGATCAAAATGGTAATGCAACAAGCAGAAGCTTTGAGCAATGAGTGGAGCAGGGAATAATAATTGACCTTATGTTAAGTTTCATTGAGATTTTCAAAAATAATAAAAGCAAAAAATAAAGAAATGATAGATATACTGATAATAAATCAATAATTGTAATTTTGAAAGGATACAGAAGATGAAGAGGATTACATCAGTTATATCGATGGTTGCAATGGGATTTTATTTACAGGCAGTAGAAACCAACACTTCTGTAAATAGTAATACTACTCCAACACAGGAGGAGCAAAATATAACGAATAATACTCCTGCTTCTACTCAAAATCAAGTCAAATTTACCCAAGAACAACTTGACCAGGCATTGGCTCCAGTAGCTTTGTATCCAGATTCACTATTAGCTCAATTATTAATGGCATCAACATATCCAAATCAGGTGATGGAGGCATCAAAGTGGTCAAAAGAGCATCCAAAAATGAAAGGTGATGAAGCTGTAAAAGCTGTATCTGATAAAACATGGGATTCGAGTGTGGCTTCTTTGGTGGCTTTTCCTCAGGTTTTGGAGATGATGAGTAAAAATCCTGATTGGGTCAAATCACTTGGAGATATGTTTTTAGAAGACCCAGATGCAGTAATGGATACAATCCAAAAGCTTAGACGCAAAGCAAAAGAGGCAGGAAATTTAAAAAATACAAAAGAGCAGAAGGTGGTTATAAATAATGTATCATCTGGCTCAAAAACAGTGGAAAATAACAATACAACAATAATAGAGATTCAACCGGCAAATCCAGAAGTTGTTTATATTCCATATTATGATCCAATGATAATATATGGAGATTGGTGGTATCCAGCATACCCACCATATTATTATCATCCACATCATCTTAGTGCTGTTGGAAAAATTATAGGCTTTGGAGCTGCCATAATAGCAACTCACTGTCTATGGAGTCATTGGGATTGGCATCATCATGATATAAATATTAATATACACAAACACAATGAAATAAATATCCATAAAAAATTGGATATTAGTGCTAAAAGAGCTTCATGGAAACAGAATCTGAGAGTAAAAAATCCAAAATACACGGGTATAAATAGAAATATCAATAAAAGTAATATTATAGGTAGCAGTACAAAGCCAAATGATAAAATTCGCAATTTAAAAAGGGAAAATATAAAAAAAGAGTTGAATAATAAGGGTATAAATCTTGATAAAGAGAGACAAAATTTACTCAAAAATAGTGACAAAATAAATAAAAAAATCAAGAAAGCCAATATTCAAAAAAATGCTTTAGACAAAAGTCGTGATTTCAAAAGAGATAGAGTTACAAAAAAGATGAGGAAAAGCAAATATATAAATAAAGCTGTAAAACCGACTCATTCACTCAAACGGGAGATACACCCTGTAACAATCAAACCAAAAGTTAGTCGTCCTGCCGTCCCAAGAAGAGAGATAAAATTACCTACAAATATATCCCGGCCTATGCCTCAATTGAAGCATATCAGCCACCCTCCAAGGATTTCGAAACCTTCTGTTAGTGGATTAAGACACAGATAAGGAGAAAACATGTCAATAGAAATCAGCACAAGAGGCGTAGGAATAGAGATAAAAAATATTGATGATAAATTTATCGTTGAAATTGATATGTATGGTAAATTGACTCATGAGGATTATGAGGTAATGATACCTGTCATAGAAAGAGCTATATCGGCAGCATGTGAAAAAGAGTTCGATATAGTCGTTGATATGAGAGATTTTGAGGGCTGGGAGCTTGAAGCGGCATTTGATGACTTTAAATTTGGAATGGAGATAAAAGATTCTTTTGACAAAATGTCAGTAGTAGGTGATGAAAAGTGGGAAAAGTGGAGTGTAAAATCAATGTCTCACTTGACAAAAGGTGAAATGAAGTTTTTTAGAGATTATGATGAAGCTTATAGATGGATAATGTCAAAGTAGCTAATATTTTAGATTTTATTTTTGGGCTGAAATTTTAAAAAAGATGAGAATAAATTCTCATCTTTTTTATATCATATATATCGGTTGAATGCCGACTACATAATGTTATTAAGCTCAGTCAGTATCTCTTCTTGTTTAAAATTTTTACGGCACCAAGTGCCATAATTGTCCCGATAATCATACCGAAGCTTATCTCTTCACCCAAAAACAGAGCACTCAAGCCTATTGCACTGAATGGGACTAAAAATGTAAAACTACTCGCTTTGTCCGCCCCTATCTTTTTGGCACCTGTAAAATAGACAGATGTGGCAAATGTGGTGCTGATTATTGCCAACATAAAGATGTTGATATATACGGCACTATTTAGTTTTGTAATATGCGTATTGAAATCTGTCAAGAAAAGCCCTTCTATAATTGCAACAATCAGATAGAGATAGAAACTGTAACTCATAGGATTGACTCTGCGTGTTATACCACCTCCAAATATCGTCAATACTGCCCATGAGAGAGCCGCTGTTACGAAGTACAGGTTTTCTAATCTGAATATATCTCTTGCATCAAAAGACCATATATTCAGTATTGTGAGCACACCTATCGCACCCAATATCAGGGCGGATGTATCTGTAAGAGATATCTTTTTTCTACCCAATGCAGCAGATAATACAAATGTCATAATAGGTATCAGTGTCGTTACAAACGCACCTCCCAAACCTGCGGTACCAAGTTTTGTCCCCGCTATAAATAGCCATGTATATACAATCATTATGACAGATGCAATTGATATATACAGAACCTCTTTCAGAGAAATTTTGAAAGGTATTTTCATAGCAAATAGTACAGGTATCATACTCACAGCAGTGATAAGGTAACGATAAAATATGATTTCGTGTATCTGCATATATCCGCTCAGATATTTCACATGCACCCACGATGCACCCCATCCCATCATTGCAAAAAACATCAGCAGATAGAATATAACTCTGCCTCTTCCAATATTTTCCATTCTAAAGTCTGTAACCGTATAATTCATGATATATTTTCATTGCATATCTATCTGTCATAGATGCAATATAATCAGATATGACTCTTTTTATATTTTCATCTTTTATCATCTCTTTTTTGGATTCAGGTAACAGATCCATATCACTGTTAAAGGCTGTATAGAGTGCTTTTACACACTCTTTACCCGAATACATTTTGGTAGCTATCTTTTCGTGCCTGTATAGTTTTTTGAAAAGAAGACTCTTTAATCGTTTTAATTCAAACCTTATCTCTTTTGAAAATGTTGCAGGTATTGGCTCATCTGCCGGTATAAAACTGCACAAAGGTTCATCTTTTGTATGATACTTTCTTACTTTTGAAAATGAGTGTTTGATAAAATCTTCTACAAGCAGTTTGATTAGTGCAGCAACAAAGCGGTGGCGATATATATCATCTTTTCTATCTATTCCCTCTTCTTTGACCATTTTTACAACTCTTTTGATAATAGGCTCATCATCAAGAGTCTCAAAATCTATCAATCCATACTTAATGCCATCATCTATATCATGGCTGGTATAGGCTATCTCATCTGCACTATCTACTACCATCGCCTCCATAGATGGGTGTCTGTCTAGATTGAAATGCTCTTCTATCCATTCAGGGAAAAATGGCTTTTTGTATGGATATGAATGCTTTAATACACCCTCTAATGTAGCATAGGTGAGATTGAGTCCGTCAAATCCTTTGTATCTCTTTTCAAGTTTGCTCAATACTCTAAAAGATTGAAAATTATGCTCAAATCCATTTACTCTGCCATCACTTTTGAGTAATTCATCAAGTGTATCTCCGCCTATATGTCCAAATGGAGTGTGTCCCAAATCATGAGCCAAAGCTATAGCTTCGCACAGTGTTTCATTGAGTCCCAAAGAGCGACCAAGTGTTCTGGCTATTTGGCTCACCTCCAAAGAGTGAGTGAGTCTTGTTCTGAAATAATCTCCTTCGTGGTTGAGAAATACCTGGGTTTTATACTCAAGTCTTCTAAAAGAACCACAGTGAATTATTCTGTCTCTGTCTCTGGAGAATGGATCTCTAAAATCTGCTTCAAAACTGTAAAATCTATCAGTAGCTCGCACTTTTATCCTTTGTTATGATAGCGTTTAGATGATATGATATCATTATAAACAAATATCTTATTGCTTTGTTAGTATATTGGTTATTGGATAAAAAGATTATTGAAGAGTATATAAAGGCATAAATTATGGAAGTAGAGTTACTGCATCATACTCCTTTGGAGGTTTGCTCTCATGCTATCAGGACTTGTTGGCAGAGTTTTGACAAGAGTGATAACGGAGGAGATAAAGACAGAGCATTGATTGACAGAGTAGGCAACAAATACAAACACTCCTCTACTCTTGAGCATCTGGTATATACATTTTATATAAGCGGTATATCAAGAGCATTGCTTCAAGAACTTGCAAGGCACAGAATGGCAAGTTTGAGTGTAAAAAGCACACGATATACGCTAAAAGAGCTTAAAAATACAGAACCTTTTGATGAAGATGATTTCAGTGGAGCTGAAAAGTTTATTGTCTTGACAGGCAATGAGTCTGTAGATAGAGCTTCAATCAGGGCATTAAACGGTATCCAGGAGTTGCTAAAAAGAGGAATATCCAATGATATTGCAAAATTTGCTCTGCCTGAATGCTATAAAACAGAGCTTACATGGACAATCAATGCAAGAAGTCTGCAAAACTTTCTGGCTCTTAGAAGCTCAAAAAGTGCATTGTGGGAGATTAGAAGATTGGCTCATACAATATATCAAGAGCTTCCCAAGTCTCATCAGTATCTCTTTGATGAGTGTATCAGCAAGGATGAAAATTGAAACGATTTTTGAGTATCGCACTGCTTGAATTGACATTGAGTCATTCCAATTTGTTGGCACAGGGATTTGGATATGGAGTCTTAAATATAGATAATGCTACTGATCCTGTAAATTACAATTATCATAATTCACAGCAGAGTGAGCAAGGTAATACAAGTTCAAGAATAAACAGTGAAATTGTAAATACTATCAATAACAAGCTCAAAAGCTCTTTCAAAGATGAAATAAAAACACTCTATCAACTCAATAAAAATGCACCGTTTTGGGTAGGAGAGAGTAACAGTAAAAACTTTTCACAACTCTTAAAAGCTCTGGATAATCCATACTTCAACTATCTTGGCAAAAACCTGAACAGAAAAGATATCAAATATCTCTCATTCAGTATAGATAATGGTGCGATAGATAAGTCTAATATTGATATAGCCAAAGCCAGACTCGATGTCTTGATGACAGATAGTTATTTGAAACTTTTGTATTTTCTGACAGATGGAGATACTGACTGGGATTTGGTCAAACAAAAGCTCAAGAGTCTAAAAAGCAAAAAAGATGTCCGTGCATCATGGGAGATAAATCCAAGACCTATGCCATCTGTAAACACTATATACAGTGCTATAAAAAATCATCAAATAAAAGAGATGTTAAACAGTGCTGTGCCTTATGAGCATAGATACATAGATTTGATAAATATGCTTTCCAAATATCGCAGAATGCCAAAATTTGGAAAAATAAATGATGGCAAAACACTCAGAAGAGGAAGTAGTGATTACAGGATATCCCAGATAAAACGATTGCTTAAATTTTTTGGAGATTATCCAAAAAGTGCCAGAGTGGATAATGATTATGACAGAAGATTATCCAAAGCTGTAATGAGCTTTAAAAGAAGAATGAATATAAAGCAGGGTGATTATATAGATAATAAAACAATATTTTATCTCAATAAAAGTAGAGACTATTATCTAAAAAGTATTATTGCTACACTTGAAATACTCAAACTCTATCCACATAAACTAGAAGATAATCGTATAGAGATTAATATACCTGAATTTGCAATGAGACTATATAAAAATAATAAAGTAGCATTCAAAAGCGATGTGATTGTAGGTAGAATCGACAGACCTACACCTATATTCAAAGCTCAGATGAGTTATTTGGTACTCAATCCCACATGGACAATACCGGATAATTTGATAAAAAGAGATTTGATACCGGTATTGAAAATTGAGCCCGATTATTTGAAAAAGCATGATATCCATGTATATAACAGTTATGCAAAAAATGCTCAAGAGGTAGAGTTGGATTTGCCTAAACTCTTTTCATATGAGCATAGTGATAAAAAAGTACCTTATCGCTTTGTGCAGTTTCCAAGTGATAAAAATGCTCTTGGTAGAGTCAAATTTATGTTTCCAAACAGATACTCTGTATATCTTCATGATACAGATAACAAGAGTCTGTTTGGATACAGATACAGAGTTTTCAGCTCCGGCTGTATGAGAATCAAAAAGCCTTTTGATTTGGTAGATACACTTCTGCCTTATCTAAGAGGTAACTATGGTGAATCCAAAATAGAGAATATATTAGATAGCAACAAACCAACTGAGTTGGTATTAAAAAAGAGAATACCTGTATATACGACATACTTCACAGCAGCAAGAGAAAATGGCAAAGATATGTTTTTTTATGATATCTATATGTATGCCCAAATCGTATGGGAATCTATGAACGGACATAAAAAAAGTAGTTTTACAATTCCCAAAAACAGGCTTATTACGATCAAGAAAAAAGGCTCTAGAATATATGTAGAAAGACACAGATAGTATAAAGATATGGAGAATGAAAGAGATAGTTATTTATCAATGTGCTACAGATGATGATTTTTCTATGGCTTTGAAAATAACAAAAGATTATACAAAATGGCTTGGTATAGATTTGTCATTTCAGAATATCGAGAGTGAATTTGCCAATTTTTCATCTATATATTCAATGGATAGCAGGGGTATATTCTTATTGTCAAAATATGATGAAAGATTGGCAGGAGGTATTGGTTTAAGAGAGTTTGGAGATGATATTGCCGAAATGAAGCGCTTGTTTGTATATGAAGAGTTTAGAGGACTTCATATAGGAGAGCAACTTGTAGCAAGACTCATTTTAGAAGCTAAAAGTTTGGGATATAAAAAGATAAGATTAGATACTCTCCTGTTTTCCGCGATAAGCCACCCACTTTTTAATAATCTTAATCATTCTTTAAAGCATCGTATAGTTTTTGCTGAATAGGTGAGAGCTTCAGAGGGTAAGTTTGAGAATTTATCTTTATTGCATAAGTGTGCTTAATAAGTTCTCTAAT
>WFNP01000080.1 GCA_015488535.1 Nitratifractor sp. | reverse complement strand
GGATAATGTAGAAAAAAATATATCATCCGCCCAGGCAGTGAAACCGGCAGTTGATCGTAGAGGATTTCTACGAGGAATGTTGGTTTCAGCTGCTGCTGCTAGTACATTAGTGCCTAGTAGAGTGAAAGCGGACGATCCGGCAATTGTAAAACAGGCACCTTGGGGAACAAAATTGGGATTCCCTGTAGATAAATACCCTTATGGTATGCCATCACCTTATGAGCATAATGTAGTAAGAAGAACTCATGAGCTTCTCTCTTCAGGTGATATGTATGCATCTGTGGCAATGTGTCCTATTCAGGATTTAAATGGAATTATTACTCCAAACGGTCTATTTTTCCATAGATCTCATGGTGGAGCAGCGACTGTTGATCCAAATCAATACAGATTGATGATTCACGGTCTTGTAGAGAAGCCTCTTGTATTGACACTTGATGAGCTTAAAAGATATCCGAGTGAGAGTAGAATTACATTTATTGAGTGTCCAGCAAACGGCTCTACTGAATGGAGAGGACCACAGTTTAACTCACTACAGTTTGTAAAAGGTATGATGAGTCAGGCTGAATGGACAGGTGTAAAACTATCTACTCTTCTTAAAGATGTAGGAGTTAAACCAGAAGCCAGATGGGTATTGGCTGAAGGTAGTGACAACTCAGCAATGGCTAGAACTATTCCTATAGAAAAAATCATGGATGATGCCATGGTTGTATGGGCTCAAAATGGTGAAGCTCTAAGACCTGAGCAGGGGTATCCGGTAAGACTTCTTCTTCCTGGTTGGGAAGGTAACCTCAATGTCAAGTGGTTGAGAAGACTTGAATTTGGTGATGAGCCTTGGCATGCAAAAGAAGAGACTTCAAAATATACTATGCTTCAACCAAGTGGTAAGGCAGTTCAATTCTTCTGGCCAATGGAAGTAAACTCAGTAATCACTTCTCCATGTCCTGAAAAACCTTGGACAGACCTCAAAAAGGGTGATTTGGTAGAGATTCAGGGGCTTGCATGGAGTGGTCACGGTAAGATTACAACAGTTGATATCAGTCTTGACGGCGGTAAAAACTGGGTAGAAGCCAGTCTGAAAGGTCTTGTATTGCCAAAAGCATGGACAAGATTCAGTTATCTATACAGATGGGAAGGTAAACCACTTGTATTAGCAAGTAGAGCAATAGATGAAGCTGGAAATATTCAGCCATTTATCGATACAGAAGTGGCAAAAATGGGTGTAGAAGCTATCTATCACAGAAATGCAATCGTATCATGGGAAGTTACAGCCAAAGGGGAGGTGAATAATGTACACATCAGAAAAAAAGTTTGATAAATTGACACTCTCTCTGGCGGCAGTAGCTGTAATAGGTATGGGAACATCGGTATTGAATGCCGGTGACAGCACACCAGTAAAAGTGAGTGATTTACCACGAAATGTAGATGCTTCTGTAATTTATCCTGTAAAAGATGGCAAATATGCTAATTATAGAGTAAATATGCAAGTGGAAAAGACCAAATCATTTGGTCATGGTCGCACACCTACAGCCAATGAAATCAAAGCGTGGAATGTAGATGTCAGATATGATTTTCAGGGATTGCCAGAGGGTAAAGGAACAGCTGAAAAGGGTGAAGAACTTTATGGTAAGCATTGTGTAATGTGTCATGGTGAGTTTGGTGCCGGTGGGAAAGGTTATCCTACACTTGTTGGTGGTCAAGGCACACTCAAAAATCAGCTGATTCATCCTGGTGATGAGCCTCCTACAAGAACAATAGGAAGCTATTGGCCATATGCAAGTACACTCTTTTGGTATATCAAAGAGGCTATGCCATTCCCTCATCCTAAGAGCCTGACTAATGATGAGGTATATTCAATTGCTGCATATCTGCTATCGTTGAATGAAGTTCAAATAGATGGTGAAGATATCGATGATGATACAGTAATTGACAAGGCTAAATTTGAAAAAATTGTAATGCCAAATGTCAATGGATTCTATCCAAAAGTCAATGGTAAAGTCGGCACAAAAGAGATGAGAAAATATCTAAATAACTTTGATAACTATGGTCAAGGGACAAGATGTATGCATAACTGCACAGATGACCCAATCATCCATATATCTCACTCTCTTAATGATGCTATCAAACCACCTCTTAATGAGACTAGAGATTTACCAAAAGAGACTGGTGGAGCCAAAAGCAGCAAAGAGGCAAAACTCTATGAAGAGAAGTGCGTCATGTGTCATGGTAATGCAGCTACCGGAGCACCTGTACCCGGAGACAAAGATGCCTGGGCACCTCGAATCAAGCAGGGTATGCCAACTCTTTATGAGCATGCACTCAAAGGTTTCAATGGTATGCCTCCAAAAGGTGGAGCTATGGATCTAAAAGACGATACCGTAAAAGCTATCGTTGATTATATGGTCAATCAAAGCAAATAAGGAGTCTAAAATGGCTGACAAAAAAAGAGTGTTGGTATCTGCCCTGATTGGTGGATTGCTGACAGTGGCGGTCTCCGCCGGTGGTAATGCTGATTTGGTAAAGCAGGGTGAAAAGATTTTTAATACAAAAAAAATCGGTAACTGTTTGGCTTGTCATGATGCAAATGGGAAAAAAATAAATAATCCCGGTAATTTAGGACCTAAGCTTCAGGGATTGTCAGCTTGGCCGGCAGAAGCATTATATGCAAAAGTGTATGACCCTTATCAGGGTAATCCTATTTCAGCGATGCCCGCATTTGGTAAAAACGGTGTCTTAGATGATGCACAAATCAAAGCTGTAGTAGCATACTTAAAAACAATAAAATAAATAAAAGGAATAGACAATGGAAAGAAGAAAATTTCTAGGATTTGGATTAGGTGCATTGGCGGTAATGGCTATGCCAAGAACTTTGATGGCGACAAACTACAGAGAGAAGCTTCCAGATGTATGGAAGATTAAAAATGATGAAGCAAGTAAAGGCAAGAGTTTAGATGGCACTAAAAAAGCTATCAAAGCTATTTTTGGGACAGACAAGGTAGAAGAGGGCAAAATCAAGCTAAAAGCTCCGGATATTGCGGAAAATGGTGCTGTTGTGCCAGTGAGTTTCAAGACTGAAAAAGCTACAAGAATTGCCCTTTTCCAGAGTGCAGACCCAGAAGCATTGGTAGCTATTTTTGATGTGCCTGAAATTGGTATCCCTGATTATTCAGTAAGAATTAAGATGAAGCAAACTGGAACAGTTACAGTAGTAGCAGAAGTTGATGGCAAACTTTACAGTGCCAGCAAGGTTGTAAAAGTAACAATCGGTGGTTGTGGAGGTTGATACCTTCAAAGGAGCTTTGTCTCCTTATTAGAGACTCTGTTATAAATTAGAATAAAAAAATATTGATGTATAGAAAGGAAAAAAGAATGAGAATTAAAGCAAAATCAAAAAATGGTATCACTACTGTAAAGGTAATGTTTAAGCATCCAATGCTAAGTTATGATGAAGCAAAGAAAAAAGGTAAAGAGGCTAACTTTATCACTTATGTGGTAGCAAATGTAGAAGATAAAAAAGTATTTGAAGTATCAACTAGTCAATTTTTGTCTAAAAACCCTTATATGAAATTTGCTTTCAAGGGTGATTTCAAAGGTAAAGAGATTGTAATTAGTTGGGTTGATCTTAAAGGTAACAAAAAAACCGGCAAGAAGAAGATTAAATAAGATATATAGTTATCTATAATTGACAACTCGAAAGGAGTAAAGATGAGAAGAGTTATGAGCAGAGTATCGGTAATGGCAGTAGTTGCTGTATCGATACTGGGTGCCGGTAACTTTAATGCTCAGGCAGAGAAGGATAGAAAAGCATTAGAGGTATATATGCTCAAAAAATTTGAGAATCCTCTCAAAAACAGAAATGCATATTTTCCCTATGCTACCGATGATGAGCTAAAAAACAATATTCAGCCTGTTAAAAAAGTAGAGGATTTCAGATTGGGTTCTTATGCTTTCAACAAAGGTGGATTAGAGCAGTATAATGAGCTAAATGAGATGCCTCCTTACGAAGATGCAATTGACGAGGGTGAAGAGCTTTACAACAAAAAGTTCAAAAATGGAAAATCTCTCAAGAGCTGTTTCCCAAATCCTGAAATTGCCGGAGATTATCCAAAATTTGATGATAAAAAAGGTGAAGTAGTTACTATTACATCAGCTATCAATGATTGTCTTGTAGCCAATGGTGAAAAGCCATGGAATATGAAAAAAGGCAAAATTGCCAAAGTTGAAGCATATTTTGCATCAAAATCAAAAGAAGCCGGTAAAAAAGTAAATATTCAAATCAACTCAAAAGCAGCAGCTGAAGCTTATGAGAGAGGTAAAAAAGAGTATTACACTCAAAGAGGATATCTACAGCTATCCTGTGCCAATTGTCATGTGCAAGGTGCTGGTCAGAGAGTAAGAAAAGAGTATCTTTCTCCATTGATTGGACACACTACACATTTCCCAGTTTATAGACTCAAGTGGCAAGGTCTTGGAACTCTTGAGCGAAGACTTGGCGGATGTGAAAAAAATCAGGGTGAGAAGCCTCATAAGCCAAACAGTAAGTGGGATAAAGAGTTGCTTTACTTTATGGCATATATGTCAAATGGACTACCAGTTGACGGTCCTGATATCAGAAAGTAAGGATGAGCAGATGAAAAATGTAAAAAAAGTAATTGCAGTAATGGCTCTAAGTGCTTTTGCAGGTAGCGGACTGTATGCCGGTAATGCAGAGAGTTTGGCAAAAGAGGCAATGAAACTTGATGTAAAAAAGGTTTGTGATGTAAAAGCTAACGGTTTGGATAAAGTATTGGCAGTAGCTGAAAAATATAACCCTGCAGCTGTGAAACTCGGAGTAGAGTTCAAAAGACTCGGTATTACAAACAGTGTATATATCAAGGGCTTAAAAGAGGCTGTAAAAAAGAAAGAGAAAAAAGTTACTCTTAAGTATAAGAAAAAAGGCAAAGTTAAGAGTAAAACTTTCCCTACTGATTATGCTACATGGAGAGCATGTACATTTGCTGTAAGAGCATTACAGTTACATGAAGAGGGTAAAAAGACTTGGAGACTTGCTGTTCCTGGTGACGGATACAAGTTTTAAGTTATCAAATTATGTGGGATTTATTCCCGCATATATTTTGAGGTAAAATTAAAGTTTCTTGAGAGATATTTTTATTTTGCCTTGAAATCACAAATATATGATGATTTGCAGGGTATAAATCATTAAAAAGGAATTAATATGAGTCAAATGAGCAGAAGAGAGTTTGTATATATGATGGCGCTTCTTGGAGCTGCGCCGGTATTTGCAAATTCTCACACAAGAATATCTCCAAATGGTGATTTGAAAGATTACTACAAGCTCAAGCCTTTTGGTAATGCAAGAATATTACATATTACAGATACACATGCACAGCTAGTACCTGTATATTTCAGAGAGCCAAGTGTAAATATCGGATTGTTTGAAAACTATGGCAAACCACCTCATATAGTGGGTGAAAAGTTTATGGAGTATTTTGGAATCAAAGGTAATAAAAGATTGGAGTATGCTCTAACTTGCCTTAATTTTGAAAAACATGCCAAAGCTATGGGTAGAGTAGGTGGATTTGCTCATCTAAAAACCATAACAGATTTTCTAAGAGAGAGTTTTGGCAAAGACAAGACTCTATTCCTCGATGGTGGTGATACATGGCAGGGAAGCTGGACATCACTACAGACTCGTGGTAAAGATATGGTAGGGGCGTTGAATGTATTGGGCGTAGATGTATGTACAGGACACTGGGAGTTTACATATACAGAAAAAGAGATTCTTGAGAATATAAAAATGCTCAAAGCTGAGTTTGTAGCTCAGAATGTCAAGGTAAAAGAAGACTCCATTATGGATGAGAAGTTTACTCCATATGATGAAGATGAGGGTTATGCATTTAAACCATATACAATTAAAAAGCTTGGCAATGCAAGAGTAGCAGTGATTGGTCAAGCATTCCCATATACAACTATTGCAAATCCTCAAAGATTTATTCCAGATTTGACTTTTGGAATTGAGCCTGACGGTATGCAAGAGCTTGTAAATAAAATCAGAAAAGAAGAAAAACCTGATGCAGTAATTGTTGTCTCTCACAACGGTTATGATGTTGATAAGAAGATGGCTCAGGTTGTAAGTGGAATTGACTTTATTATGGGTGGTCATACGCATGACGGTGTGCCAGAAGCTTATCCGGTCAAAAACAAAGGCGGAGTTACTTATGTATGTAATGCCGGCTCTAATGGTAAATTTGTAAATGTTTTAGACCTTGATATCCAAAATGGCAAAATCAAAGACTTTAAATTTACTCTCTTGCCGGTATTCTCTGATTTGGTTCCGGAAGACAAGGAGATGAAAGAGTATATCAACAAAGTAAGAAAGCCGTTTGAATCTGTATTAAACAGAAAAATAGCCACTACAGAAGTAACTCTGTTTAGAAGAGGTAACTTCAATGGCTCATGGGATCAGATTATCTGTGATGCCCTACGAGAGGTAAATGGGGCAGAAATTTCTCTATCTCCTGGATTTAGATGGGGAACTACTGTAATTCCTGGTCAAGATATCACATTTGATGATTTGGCTACTCAAACAGCTATGACATATCCTGAGACTTATGTCAAAGAGATGACTGGAGCAACTGTCAAAAATATTTTGGAAGATGTAGCCGATAACCTCTTTAACAAAGACCCATTCTATCAGCAGGGCGGTGATATGGTAAGAACAGGAGGTATCTCATATACAATAGATCCTACCAAAGATATAGGTCACAGAATCAGCAATATTACTTTGCCAAACGGTAAGCCTCTTGATGCTAAGAAAAAGTATAAAGTCTCCGGTTGGGCGACAGTTGGCTCAAAATCACCTGGTGCTCCTGTGTGGGAAGTAGTAGAGCAGTATCTAAAACAGCACCATGCCATCAACAGAAACTTGAAGGTTGATACTCCAGATATCATTGGAGTAAAAGGAAATCCTGGTATTACAAGTTGTAAGAATAGCTAATAAAAATTTGCTATCGTCTCTGCTTTATTTAGTGGAGACGGGCAAAGATATAAAAAAGGAGTGTATTTGTGAAAAAGTTATTAATGGTTTCAGCAATTACTACCATTACTCTGTTTGGTGGGTTTAAAGAAGGTAAAGAACTTTTTGACAAATACTGCTCATCTTGTCATAGTGGATATGTTCCTGCTGATAAAATCAAAGAGAATTTTTTTGAAAAAGATAATAAACTTCTCAATCTTGGTGCTCCCACGGTCAATATGTTGGCTTATGCCATTATGGATGGCCCCAAAAAAGTAGGAGATCCAAATGATGAAGATATGCGTCAGGCTGAAATCGAAGAGTATTTAAAAGAGATGCTCTATCATCCATCTAGAGATGATTCTATCTGTGAGCATACAATTATGAAATATTACAAGCAAAAAAAGCCATTGAGTGTAAAATTGAGTGATGATCAGATAGCTGATTTGGCAGAGTTTTTTATGAATTATAAAAAAGAGAGACTAAAGCACTCCAAACCTATTGTAAAACATTTAAGTAAAAATTATGATGAAAAGCAACTTCTCAAAGATGCTCAAAAGAGTGGTAAAAATATTATTATAGAGGTATCATCACCTGAGTGTTTTTATTGTAACAAGATGAAAAGAGAAGTCATAAACACTTCTGATATTAAAAATATGGTATCTTCAAACTATATTTTTACAGAAATAAATGTAGATAAAGAGAAGATTCCGTTTAAATTGACAAAAGAGTATAAACATATTACTCCTTCATTCTTCTTTTTGGATAAAAAAGGCAAGTTGCTTGGTTCATATCCGGGTAGTTGGAATAAGAGTGATTTTATGATGATACTAAATGAGCATAAGCCTAAAAAGGATTGAACATAGTTGTGGTAGGAAGTGTAAAAAAAGTCTATATAGCACCTGTTGGGACCAGTGGTGAAAGAGTGCAAAAAGACAAAATTGAAATGATAGAGGGTGCCGGAGTCGTAGGTGATAAGTTTTTTGATGCCAAATCTCATAGAAAAGTGATGGGAGTCGGTGAAGATGCTTACAAGTTGGCAAAAGATAATAATATAGATTTGCCCGAAACGGCACTGGGTGAAAATATACTGTTTGATTTTGACCCTCACAGTTTTGCAAGTGGGACAAGATTTGAAATTGGCAGTGCAGTTTTGGAGATAACTGAGCCTTGCACACTCTGCTCCCATTTGGTCAAATATGACAAAAAATTACCCAAATTGATACTAAATAAAAGAGGTCAATATTTTCGAGTAATTAAAAGCGGAGAGATCAAAGCAGGAGAGAGTGTAAAGTTATTGAAAAATAGTGGCTCTTGCAAGAATAAACTTATTTGAAAGGAGTTTTATATATGGAGAAAAAGTATTGGAATCCATATTTTGGCGGTGTAGTGTTGGGGACACTTCTGTTTTTGACATTTGCTATTGCTTCACAGGGATTTGGAGCGAGTGGAACATTTTCCAGGAGTGTAGCCCAGTTTCTGGTAGATACAGATAAGAGTTGGTTACAAAATGCTTATGTGGCAAGTTATTTCAAGCATAGCGATAATGCACTTTTTAACTGGACGGTATGGGAGACAGTAGGTATCTTTATCGGAGGTTTTGTAAGTGCGTTGCTTGCTGGTAGATTTATGCTCAAGCCTGATAAAGCACCATCATATTCAGTTATGAAAAGATTTATGTGGGCATTTGTAGGTGGAGCGATTGTTGAATTTGCTACAAGACTCACAAGAGGTTGCACCAGTGGTCAGGGACTTGATGGAATGGCTACATTTTCAGTAGGTGCGTGGATATTTATGTTTTCAGCATTTGCCGGAGCATTGATACTATCACCTCTATTTAGAAAGCAGTGGGTAGAAGAGAAAAATGAAGGAGATGAGTAATGGATTTGATACTACCTTTATTTAAAAATGGTTTTATGAGTAATGAAGCCAATATGTTTTTTGCTGTAGTGCTTGGGTTTACATTTGGTTTTGTGCTTGAGAGGACTGGATTTACCCGCTCTCAAATCATAGCCAATACATTCTATTTCAAAGATATAGCAGTGCCTAAGATTATGGGAGTAACAGTAATTACTACTACTACATGGTTTATACTCTTTAGTTATATGGGATGGCTTGATATGAGTCAGCTGTTTACTCCTGCTACTTATGTATGGCCATATCTTGTGGGGGGATTGCTCTTTGGTATCGGTATGGTAATGGCAGGATACTGCCCCGGTACTGCAGTAGCTGGATTAGGAACCGGTAAGAGTGATGCTTTGATCTTTTTGGCAGGACTATTGGCTGGAGCTTTTGTATATATGATACTCTATCCTTATGTAGCAGATTTTGCATCATCTTCCAAGTTAGGAGTATTGAAACTGCATGATCTATTTGGCGGTAATGAATACACATCTTATATATTAACAGTAGCTTTGGAAACAGGTATTATTCTGTTTTTAATGCTTTTACAGAAATTGACAAACAAAGGAGAGAAATAGATGAAAACCAATATCGTAGCACCAATTGGTGGGATTTTGATTTTGGCAGGTGGTATCGCTCTATCTGTATATACAGCGACAAATGCTCCTATGCTAGAAAAGAGCAAAGAAAAGCTTGTAACAAAGTATGTAGATTTGAGTGATAAAGCACTTGCAAAAGGCGACCTGAAAGAGGCTGAAAAGATGGTAAAAAAAGCAATTATTGCAAACCCATCGAGCAAAACAGCACTCAATGAGTTTAAAAAGATTGTTTTGGCATCTTGTCCTAAATCTGCTCCTGCTTCTACTACAGCACCAAAAGCAGAAACAAAAACTACTCCAGCCCAAAATACAAAACCTGCTCAACCTGCCACAGATGACAGCGAAGAAGAGATGGGTTGTATCTAAAACAAAAGAGGGATTAGCCCCTCTTTTTATCTTCTTATTTACTGCTGTTACACATATTACTCAAAACAATTATGAATTTAATACAATTT
>WFNP01000079.1 GCA_015488535.1 Nitratifractor sp. | reverse complement strand
TTCACTCTGAGCCAGGATCAAACTCTCCATAAAAAATGGAAAATTACAATCCATTGTCAAGATTGAATCACTAATTTGTGCTTCTATCTCTAAAATTAATTTCTTTTAGGATAGACGGTTGATTGTATTACTTATATTCGGTTGTCAAAGATCACTTTACAAACTTTTATTGTTAATCAAACTCTGATTAACTTCGATTACTAAGTTTTCTCTTAGCTCTCTGTGTTTGTGGACGCGTATTATAGCCCCTTATTTCTATCTTGTCAAGAGTTTTTTGAAAAAATTTCTAAAATTTTTAGACTTTTTTGCTTTTTTTACTCTTTGGGTATTGTTTGCTTACATTATATAAGCTCTTATCCTTCCCGATACACTAATATACCAATCACCTTTTAAATCCAATCCTAAATGAATTACCTACCACTATCAATGAACTCAAACTCATTGATAGTGCAGCTACCAATGGATTGACATATCCTGCTACTGCCAAAGGGATGGCTATCAGATTGTAAATCAGAGACAAAGACAAATTCTCTTTGACACTTTTGAATGTTCTTTTGGAGATTATAAAACTGTCTTTCAAAGATTCCGGCTTGTCTTCAAGCAACACTACATCACTCACATCAATAGCAATATCAGCTCCGCTACCCATAGCTATGGCTATATCACTCTTGGCTAATGCTATGGCATCATTTATACCATCTCCTGCCATCACTACAATTTTATTATCTTTATGAAATTTATCTATCAATTCAGCCTTTTGTTGCGGTAGCAGGGAGTGATATACATTATCTTTTTTTATTCCTGCCTCTTTAGCTATGATATATGCACTTTTTTGATGATCACCTGTAAGCATTACTATATCTATACCAAGAGATTTTATATATTGTAGTGTCTCTTTGAGTCCATCTCTGAGTCTGTCTCTTAGCTCCATGATGGCTTTGATTTCATTGTTTATTGCAAATATATATAGTGAATGCTCTACCTCATCCACCTTTGATATATCAATATCAAACTCTCTTATCAAATCCAGATTACCTCCGCAAATCTTGATATCTTCAAATTTGGCTACCACACCTTTGGCTTGGATAGATTTAATTTCATCTATATCTTTTGGCTCAATATTCTCATATCTATCTCTTATAAATCTGGCTACTCCTTTGCTGATGGGGTGATTGGAGCTTTCTGCAAGTGCCAAAGCAAGTGATGGCTCAAATCCATCAAAGGCTTTGAATTTGACAACACTTGGTCTGCCTTCTGTGATAGTGCCTGTCTTATCAAGTGCTAATAGATTGGTTTTTGCCATAGTCTCAAGTTGGGAAGCCTCTTTGAATAATATTCCTCTCTCAGCTGAGCGAGAAATTCCAATAAGCGTAGCCATAGGAGTAGCAAGTCCCAATGCACAAGGACATGCTATAACAATTACTGAAATTGATATAATTAAAGCCTCTTCAAATGACCCTTTGTATATATACCAACCTATAAAGGTGGCTATCGCTATCATCAAAATTGTTATAGAAAAATAGCCTGATACCGTATTTGCCAACTGCTCAATTTTTGGTTTTTTGGTAATAGCATCTGATAAAAGCTCTGTAATTTGATGTAGCAAAGACTCATCAGCTCTTTTGGTAGCTCTGTATCTAACTACAGAATCAAGGCATATCGTGCCACTTAGGATTTCATCTTCCGGTTCTTTTAATACCGGCTCACTCTCACCTGTAAGGGGACTCTCATCAAAGAGTGCTGTTCCATTAATTAAAACTCCATCTATGGCTACCTTTTCACCAGGTTTTAGCTCTATGATATCGTCTATTTCAATATTTTCGATAGCTATAAGTGCTTTTTCTCCATCTCTAACTACGGTAGCTTCTGTGGGCATACTACCCATAATCTTATCCAGTGTATCTACTGCTCTTCGTTTGCTAAGGATTTCAAGATATTTACCAACTAATACAAAAGTAATAATCATCGTAACTGAATCGAAATATACTTCACCTTTGAGAGTAACCATCGCATAAATAGAGTATATATAAGCCAAAGTTGCACCGATAGCAACCAAAAAATCCATATTGATAAAGCGATTTTTAAGCCCATACCAAGCTCCACGATAAAATATCCAACCACTGTAAAACAGAGTAGGAGTTGCTAAAATAAATTCGGCAATATTTAATATATTTTTATGCTCTTTTTCTATGCCGGTAAAATATCCTACATATTGGGCTATTGCTATCCACATTATATTCATAGTGGCAAATACACCAACCAATATACGGGCATAGTATTCATTTCTTTGCTTGATAGCTCTCTCTTCTTGAAGTTTTGGGTCATAAGGATAAGCATTATATCCGATAGAGCGGATTTTTAGAATAATATCTGATAGTTTAATCTCATCACTGTCCCACACCACATGGGCTTTATTGTTGGAGTAATTTATAGTAGCTTCTATTATGCCATCTGTTTGATGAAGCACCTTTTCATTGAGCCACACACAGGCAGAGCAGTGAATCCCCTCAATTATGAGATTTATTTCACTAAATCCCTCTGGAGTGGTTCTGATATACTTCTTGGCAAAACCCTCCATATCAAAACGCTCCAAATCATCATCTTTGACCTGTGCAGGTTCTAATTTATTATTTCCGAGCTTGTCATAGAATGTATCCAATCCCTCACTCTCCAGCAGATGATATACCCCCTGACAACCTTTACAACAGAAATATAAATCTCTATCCCTGTTATCTCTGTCTTTTATCATTACAGATTCATCAAATTCCAATTTACAGTGGCTACACTCTACTTTCGCCATATAATCCTCCGGCGTTTAATATTGTGTGTATAATATCACCATATAGAAAACAGAAAGGATAAGTAAGTTATGAAAAAACTCTTAATAGTAGTATCGTTACTGATAGGAACGGTATCAATATCACAGGCAAAGAGTCTGGAGGATATATATAATCATGCCAAGCCTGTAAACAAAACGAGTCTGATAGGTAAAAAACTGGTATATTTTGAGATGTATGCAGGAAATACTTCAAGATGGAAAAATCTGCCAAATGGAGATACCCTGCAATATTGGGATTCCAGAATGGCAGGGTTTTTCGTAACCAGAGGTGATGACGGTATGGGGACTCAGTGTATTTTGATACTAAAAACAGATAATAAAAAGAGGATTTTGGATGTTAGAATCGTAGAAGATGGTATAGCTTGTGGTCCTGCTCTAAGATAGATTTAAAATATATGCACTGCCAACCAAAGCGTCCCCTCCTCTGCTGACAATACAGTATGAGGAGTTTTGGCAGGAATAAAAATGAAATTGCCTTCCTTTAATGTTGTCTCTTGAGTTTTTAGTGTTAATTTTGCTTTCCCCTTTATTACCACTACCCACTCATCTTCATCCTGTATATACTCTGTAGGCTCCAAATCAGCTGAACTGACAATACGCACAATTTTAATATTTTTATGAGATAAGAGTATATCGAAGTTTTCATCTTTTTTGGGAATTTTGTAATCATACAAATTATCTAAAAGCTCATCTGTATCGCATCTACATCCTGCCATTTCAAATCCTTTTTGTGAGACTGCCTATGAGAGAGAATATGTTCTATATATCTTGCAAACATATCTGTCTCTATATTGACCCTACTTCCGATTTTATAATCTTTAAAAAGTGTATTTTCAACCGTATGTGGAATGATAGTTAATCTACAGCTATCTTCATATACATCATTGACTGTCAAAGATACACCATCAACCGTGATAGATCCCTTAGGGATAATATATTTGATATATTTAGGCTCTACCGATATGATAAACTCTACTGCATTCTCTCCAGATTTTATACCTGAAACAGTGCCTACGGTATCCACATGCCCTTGCACTATATGCCCCTCAAATCTGTCACCCATCATCATGGCAGGTTCCAAATGAACTCTGCCTTGCAGTTTTTGGGGTGGCACAACTCTTCTTGTTTCATCTGCTGCTTCTACGCTGAAACCGTCACTATTTATGGCAGTCACTGTCAGACATATACCGTTGATTGCAATGGAATCTCCAATCTTGGGCTTGAGAGAAGATTTGATTTTAATCTCCTTGCCATCATTTGAAGTAGCTTCGCCTATCTCTCTAATGAGTCCTGTAAACAAGTGAATCCTTTGGATTGGTTATTGGTTATTGGTTATTGGTTATTGGTGAAAAAATAGAATAAATACCATTCACACTCCAGCTAATACACCAATATACCAATAACCAATATACCGTCCTAATATGATACAATATTTTTAGACTTTTTTAGTAATAAAGGCAGTAGATGAAATATGATGTGATAGTTATCGGTGGTGGTCATGCAGGTATAGAGGCTTCATTGGCAAGTGCCAGAATGGGAGCCAATACTCTGCTTATTACAATTTTGGCAGAGCAGATTGGTGCCAGTAGCTGTAATCCTGCTATCGGTGGACTGGCAAAGGGACACCTGGTCAAAGAGATAGATGCTATAGGTGGAGAGATGGGGCTTTGCACAGACGCTACAGGATTGCAATTTAGAATACTCAATGCATCAAAGGGTCCTGCAGTAAGAGGTAGCAGAGCCCAAATAGATATGGACAGATACCGTATATATATGAGAGATGTGGTATTAAATACAGCAAATCTTTCTGTAAAACAGGAGATGGTTGATGGTATTGTCATTGAAGATGGCGAAATCAAGGGAGTGGAGACACATCTGGGAAATATATATAACGCTTCAAAAGTCATAATAGCATCAGGAACATTTCTAAACGGTCTTATACATATAGGCGAAAAGAGACAGCAAGCTGGCAGACAGGGGGAGTTTGCATCTATCAGCTTAGCCAATCAACTAAGAGATATGGGCTTTGATATAGGCAGACTCAAAACCGGAACCTGTGCTAGAATTGCAGGAGAGAGTATAGATTTTAGCGTAATGGAAGAGCAACCCGGTGATGAGCCACCTATACCATTTTCATTCCGCACAGATAGAAAAAATTTCAATCCTGAGCAGTTGCCATGTTGGGTAACATACACCAATGAAAAAACTCATCAAATTATAGAGAGCAACTTCTACCGTGCACCACTCTTCAGCGGTCAAATAGAGGGAATTGGTCCAAGATACTGCCCCAGCATAGAAGATAAAATCAACAGATTTAGTGAAAGACCTAGACATCAGGTATTTGTAGAACCTCAGACAAGAGAGAGTAATGAGTTTTATCTCAACGGGCTTAGCACATCTTTGCCTACTGATGTGCAAATTGAGATGATACGCTCCATCAAAGGGCTTGAAAATGCAAAAATTGTGCGATTTGGATATGCGATAGAGTATGATTTTATTCAACCTACTGAGCTATATCATACTCTAGAGAGCAAAAAAATCAAAGGACTATACTGGGCAGGGCAGGTAAATGGCACTACAGGATATGAAGAGGCAGCTGCTCAGGGATTGATGGCAGGAATCAATGCTGTATTGGCTCTCAGAGGAGAAGAGCCTTTTGTTTTGGGCAGAGATGAAGCCTATATAGGCGTACTGATAGATGATTTGGTCACAAAAGGGACAAATGAACCCTATAGAATGTTTACAAGCAGAGCTGAATATCGTCTGCTTCTGAGAGAAGATAATGCCGATATGAGACTGATAAAATATGCTGAAAAGTTTGGCTTGTTAGATAGAGATTTTATAGATAAAACAATATATAAAAAAAGACGAATACAAGAAGCTCTGGAGATACTCAAAGATAATTACTCTACCCCTACCAAAGAGTTTAGTCTTATACTCCAAGAGATGGGTGAGCAAAAAATCAATGACAAAACTGCATGGATAGATATAGTAGCCAGAATGAAAGAGCCTACAAAAGAGAAGCTCATAAAACTGTTTCCTCAAATGAGTAAATACAGTGATGAGGAGATGGAGCAGATACTGATAGAAGCCAAATATGCAAGATACATTCAAAAGCAGAAAAATCAAATAGATAAGATGCAAGAGATGCTGAAAGTAAAAGTCCCTGAAGAGTTCGATTACTCCAAAGTGCATGGTTTGAGTAATGAGATTGTAGAAAAATTGCAAAAAGCCACACCGCCTACACTCTTTGAAGCTTCCCGTATCAGCGGAATTACACCGGCTGCAATCGAGATAATACATATCTATATTAAAATGGCACAGAAAGGAAAAGTATGATTTATCTATATGCTCAAACCGGCAAAGAGTTTGGATTGGACGCACTAAGAAGAGTGGCATCAGTATATAAATCTCTCCAGAATAAAGAGGTAGAAGTTTTAGTCAGCGACTTTCGAGCCCAACAGGCAGGTATAGCGTTTGGTTTGCCACCAGCCGTGCCTATAGAGGATATCGGACACATAGGAGGTATTACAAAAGAGGGGGATATTCTTTTTTTGGATACAAGAGAGGATTTGAAGCAGTTTATAGAGAAATTTGAAAACAAATTTGCCAAAATCATAAGAGTATCACAAGATTGTAATATGACTAATATATCTAATGAAACAGTTTTGTCAGCCTATGGAAAAGATGAAAAGTATGGATACTGGCAACTTCAAAGATTAAAACCAAAAGAGAGTAATGCTACCAAAACAGTATTATATTATGGAGATAGTGATATTGATTTATATTTACATAAAAATATGGAAGTTTTTAAAGATTTGGATATTTCTTTGGTATGGGGTGAATATTTTTATGTCAAATATGAAGATGATTATGCAAAATATTTTAAAAATATATACGAAAGTGATGAGTTTGAAGAGCTGTTAAATGATGGAGTAAAAGTAATTACAGCCTCTATTCAGATAGCTTCAGAGCTTAAAGTAGCAGGATATTGTGTACTTTTAATTGACAAAGGAGAATTTGACAGTTGTCAAAGACAGATGATAGATAATCTTCAAATTGAGATGATAAATATAAAAGATAAAGAGAAAATATCTATATTTATAGATAGTGAAGATAAATGTAAATATATAAGTTTGAATAATAAAAATATTTTTGAATAGAAATAAATCTTAATTCGCTAAATATTTGATACTTCTCAATACTTTTTAAAGCCAGTTGCTCTATAATTAAGTGTCAAAATCTTATATTTAAGGACGCAATATGAGCGATAGAAGAGATTTCTTCGGCAAGGCTCTCGGTGCGTTTGCCGGTTTGGGTGCTTTAGGAGCACTCTATGCTGCCAAACGAACATGGGATCCGTTGCCAAGTGTTAAAGCGGCTGGTTTTACGACTCTTGACCTTAGTGGTTTGTCTGAAAACAAACTTTATGTAGATAAGTGGAGAGGAAAGCCTATCTTGATTATCAAGGTAGCTAAAAACTCCAAACCCAATGAAGCTCCAAATGGCAATAATAAAAATGCCTATGAAGACCCTCGTCTTATAAGTGTAGGTGGTCATAAATATATGATTGTCATTGGTTTGTGTACTCACCTTGGATGTATTCCTGATTATTTTTCAGATAAACACAAATTTATCTGTCCATGTCACGGAGGACAATTTAATGCAGCTGGAGAAGTGCTAAAAGCTCCGCCTCCAAGTCCATTGGTAATTCCTCCATTTAAAATTACAGGTAATAAAGTTGTTCTTGGTGAAGAAGGACCAGAGTATAAAAAGCTCAAAGAATCCGGTTTAGTGGCGTAAGGAGAGGGCATGGCACATTTTGATCCAAATGCAAAACCATTTTCACATAAATGGTTAGATGAAAGATTGGCAGTAGATACACTTCAAAAAGTGTTATCTACAGAGTATTGGATTCCTAAGAATATCAACTTCCTTTGGGCAATGGGTATGATTCTTGCTGCTACATTTGGAATACTTCTTCTTAGTGGAATCTTCTTGCTTATGTATTATATTCCTGATACAAAGTTGGCATTTGACAGCGTAAACCATACAATTATGGGTGAAGTTGGCTATGGTTGGCTATGGAGACATATGCATGGAGTTGCCGCATCAGTAGTATTTTTAATCATATATATCCATATGCTTACAGGTATCTATTACGGCTCATACAAAAGAGGTAGAGAGCTTATCTGGATAAGTGGTATGCTTCTGTTTGTATCATTCTCAGCTGAGGCATTCTCTGGTTATATGCTTCCATGGGGACAGATGAGTTACTGGGCAGGAATGGTTATTACAAACCTATTCAGTCTTGGTTCTTTAAATCTCAATGGACTTGTAGAGTGGATTAGAGGGGATTATGTTCCAGGTCAAGCATTCCTTGGAAGATTTTTTATGCTTCATGTTCTTTTGATGCCTTTGATTATTATGGCTCTAATTGTGCTTCACTTCGGAACTCTTAGAATACCTCATGTTAATAATCAAGATGGTGAAGAGATTGATTTTGAAGAAGAAGCCAAAAAATGGAAAGCAGGTAACAGAAAAGAGTCTAAAGTAATTCCGTTTAATCCGGTATTCTTGAGTAAAGATGTATTTGTTATGTCAATTTACTTTATTATCTATTTCTACCTGGTGTTTTATCATTTTGAGTTTGCTATGGACCCTGTAAACTTCGATCCGGCAGATCCATTAAAAACTCCTCCTCATATATATCCTGAGTGGTATTTCCTTTGGAGTTATGAGATACTTAGACCATTCTCTAAAAATGCAGGTTTGATTGCATTTGGTTTTGCACAGGTAATATTCTTCTTCTTGCCATTCCTTGACAGAAGTGCTAATGTTGCACCAGCAAACAGAAGAGGATTATTTAAATATTGGTTCTGGATTCTTGTAGTGGATATGATTGTTCTTACAATTATGGGTAAAGTTCCTCCAATGGGTATTTATACCACTATCGGAACAGTTGCTGCATGGACATTCATACTCCTCTGGGCAGTATTACCTTTTATTACAAAAATGGAAAAACCAGTAAGGGGGAGTAAATAATGAAAGATCTTAAGATTCTTGGTGTAGTGGTATTTTTTACACTGGTTACATATTGGGGAGTTGAGCCATATGCTCACTCTGTAATGCACAAGCATGTGGAGTTTGAAGGATTTAAATACAAAGACCTCAAAGCCCCTGCTAAAAAAGGTGATCCGGCAAAAGGCAAAGTAGCAATCGCTGCTTGTGTATCTTGTCATGGTATCAAATCCCAGGGAATCAAAGCTCCAATGGATGCAGTATCTGCTTCTGCTGCTTATGGTGTAAATCCACCAGATTTGAGTAATGCCGGTGCAGTATTGGATGAGAAATTTATAGCTAATTTTATAGTTAGTCCTACTCACGCCGGATTAGTTAAAAAAAGTGGTATGCCAGCAGGTATGGCTGATGCTCAAGGTGCAGCTGATATTGCAGCATATCTTAAATCAATCGCTCCAAAAGAGATCAAGCCAAAAGAGGCATTTGAGTTTGCCTGTGGTAGATGCCATGCAGTTAGATATGACAAATGGACACAAATTGGTCAAACTCCTAAAACAAAAGCTGACATCAAAACCGGTGTTGATTTGAAAAAGATGGAATTTGATAAAAAAGTTGGCCAATATAAGCTAAATCTTGCTAAGTATCTTGGAAAACTTCCACCAGATTTGTCTATCATTGTAAGAGCCAGAGGTGAGCATTATCTCAAAACATTTGTAGAAAATCCTCAAAATCTGTTACACGGAACTGCTATGCCTCGTGTAGGTGTAAGCAATGAAGGTTATGAGAAAATCTATAAATATCTTGAAAAAGTAGGCGATCCAAGCAAACCAAAAAGAGAAAAAGTAGGACCAATTGTTTTACTATACTTTGTAGGTTTCGCATTCTTGGCTTATATGTGGTATAAGTCTCAGTGGAAAGACCTTCACTAAACTATCTGAGCAGGTTTTTTACCTGCTCTACCTTTTAAATACTTCCTTTTTTAATTACTCTTTTTATTGTGGCACCTTTTGAATTAAATTTAATTAATACTTTATTAAATGTAGCATTGCCATATCTGTCCATATAAACAATATCAGCCTTTGCTTCATTTGCTACTTTTGCAGGATACAGATTCATAACCCATCCGGTATTTAATCCATTGCCTTTGTAATTTTTAACCCATATATAATCTTTTGAATCTCTTTTTGAACGCATCAAAATTGCATCTTGTAATGCAACCATCATATTCTTATCCCATTTTAATCTCTTGAAATATTGGGGAGACATTTCAGAAGAAGCAACAGGTGCTAAAAGTTCAACTTGACAATCTCCATCTATATCTGCCAATACCTGAGGCATAGATATACCTGTATCCCAGTCACCAAATACCATTCTGTTATTTATATTCTTATCTTTGGGACCTTTCCAAAGAAGTGTACCGTCAGAACCAATAATAATCAATTGATAATAGCTTCCTCTTCCATCATGAGCAAACTCTTTCCAGGCAACTATATCATCTTTTCCATCACCATCAATATCACCTTTTAAGCGATTTTCAAGTGCAATACCATCAAGATATGGTTCATACTCTTTTTGGGCATCTTTTGCCACAGGCAGATCATCTATAGATACTGTTTCTGTCACAACATCTACCCCCAGCGGTGTAGATTTGTCAGGGACATCTCTGGCTTGACCAAAAGGTAAATTGGCAAACCCCAAACCCGCATTTGCAGTGACTACTGTTATGACACTGAAATTCATTAAAAATTTTGAAATCAAAATTACTCCTTTTAAAAATTTTTTTAATTATATATTTAAAAAGCTTTGATGAGTGAATTAGCTTGGATATAATTTGAAATCAACTCTCTTAATAAATAGTAAATAAAACAAAAAGGTATCCAAATGATTGCGAATATTATTGTTATTGTAGCTACGCTGATTGTTACAATATTGTTATTTACCAAACCTGTAGAAAAGAGTTCATGGTGGGCAGCTACAGCTATACCTCTGGCTTCGATTATAGGTAGCGGATTTTTGGTAATTGCACCTATTTTACAAATGAGTACCGGTAATTATGCACTTGTGGCCATGACATTTTTGGTCACAACAGCATATATGATAGGAGCTGCTATCAGATTCAATATCAGATATGTTGAGCCAAAACTGGCTGCTGGCACACTGCATCCTACAGCCTTTTATACTGAGAAGATATCACAATGGGCATTATCTTTTGCCTATATAGTATCTGTTACATATTATCTCTCACTGTTTGGTGATTTTATGCTAAGAGGCGTGCATATGGTAAATATGACTCTATCTCATATCATTACAAGTGCTGTTTTGATATTCATAGCATTCTATGGTAATCACAGAGGATTTAACTTTCTAGCCAAATTTGAAGCACTGAAACTCGGAATTATAGCCGGTCTCTTGGCAGGTTTGGTATGGGGCAATTATAATGCCTGGAGTGAAGGTATATGGCATATGATGTATAACAGCCCTACACCGGGTTGGCATGAGATACAGATGGTATTGGGTATGCTGATAGTGGTTCAGGGATTTGAAACATCAAGATATCTTGGCGAAAAGTTCCCACCAACTTTGAGAATACAAACCATGAAATATGCCCAGTGGATATCTGGAGGTATATATATAGTATATATAGCATTGATGTTATACTATTTCAACTATCCTCTACCACCGGAAGGGCAGGATACTGCCATTATTACCCTAAGTAAGCATATAGCCACTATTTTGCCAATAATGCTGGTAACAGTCGCTCTCATTGCACAATTTGATGCAGCAGTTGCTGATGCTCAGGGAGGAAGCGGATTGATAAATGAATTGAGCAAAAACAAAATATCTACCGGAATGGGTTATATTCTGATAGCAATCGGTGGACTTATCATTGTATGGACATCAAATGTATTTGAAATTATCACCTATGCATCTCAGGCATTTGCACTATACTATATGCTCCAATCTCTTGTTGCCGCACTTACTGCCTTTGCACACAAAGATATACCACATAGATGGTTTAAATTTATCGGCTTCTGTTTTGTAGCATCCCTTGCCGGCTCTGTAGTGTTTTTCGGTATCCCTGCAGGAGGATAATATTTTATGATAGAATAGGCAATATCAAAGCAGAGGAGGTATAGATGAAAAATGTAAAAGGTATTCTGCTCGATATCGGAGGAGTTCTTTATGTAGGTAATAGTGTTATAGATGGTGCTGTAGATGCCATTGCCAAACTGAGAGAGCATTATAAAATACGCTTCGTTACCAACTCTACCAGAAGACCTCCTTCTATAATATATGACAAATTGACAAAAATGGGATTTGATATAAAAGAGCATCAACTCTTCACTGCACTCGCAGCAGCAAAAGCCTTAGTAAGCAAAGAAAATGCCAAAGCCGTAACTATACTGACAGAAGAGGCTGAAAAGTATTTTGGAGAACTTCACTGTATAGATACATCTTCAGAATTTGTAGTGGTAGGTGATGCCGGAGAGAATTTCAACTATATCAGAATGAATAGAGCCTTCAGGACACTGATGAACGGAGCCAAACTGATAGCCGCCGCAAAAAACAGATATTTCAAAGACAGTGACGGTGAATTGTCTATGGATGCGGGAGGCTTCGTAAAAGCCCTGGAGTATGCTTCGGGAGCAGAGGCGATTGTCGTAGGCAAACCCAGTATTGCATTTTTTCACGAGGCTGTAGAGTCGATGGGTTTGAGTATAGATGAAGTCGTGATGGTAGGAGACGATATAGAGAGTGACATAGCCGGTTCTCAAAATGCAGGGATTAGAGCAGTCCTTGTAAAGACAGGCAAATACCGTCCTGCCGATCTGGAGGGTGCCATCTTCCCCGATGCGGTTATAGAGTCAGTAGCACAACTGCCGTCACTACTCTCAAAAGCGTGATTACCTTTACTTGTTTGAGAATGCAAATCCACTCCACCATCCCCACTTGACTTCTCCTTGTCCCAAAGCTCCAGCTTTGGGATACTTACTGCAATATTAGCAAAATAAGGGCTTCGGAGTTTATGAAGCAAGTCTTATGGGATATATGTTCTAATGCCCAATGCCTATTGCCCAATTATTAATTAAATATCAGTTACTGTCAATCCTCACTCTGAGCTATCTCTTGCTCATCCATTGTCAAAGCTTCACCATAACCAAGAGCCTGTTTTATTTTGGCTTCTATCTCATTTCTAAGCTCTAAATTCTCTTTGAGTGTCTGTTTGGCATTCTCTTTGCCTTGTCCAAGTTTAACAGCACCATAGCTAAACCAAGCTCCTGATTTATCTATGATATCAAGCTTGACTCCATAATCTATCAACTCACCCTCCTGAGAAATTCCCTCACCGAACATGATATCAAATTCAGCTTGTCTAAACGGAGGTGCTACTTTGTTTTTGACCACTTTAGCTTTGACTCTGTTTCCTATCTGAGACTCACCCTGCTTCAGTGATGCTATACGGCGGACATCTATGCGTACAGATGCATAAAATTTCAGAGCATTACCTCCTGTGGTTGTTTCAGGAGAGCCGTACCCCATAGTCCCTATCTTCATCCGGATTTGGTTGATGAAGATTACCGTAGTATTCATCTTGTGCAGTATTCCGGTAAGTTTTCGCAGAGCCTGAGACATTAATCTCGCTTGAAGTCCGACATGGCTATCACCCATATCTCCTTCTATTTCGCTCTTTGGAGTAAGTGCCGCTACCGAATCTATTACTACCAAATCCACTGCTCCACTTCTGGCAACTGTTTCCAGAATATCAAGTGCCTGTTCTCCAAAATCAGGCTGAGATACCAAAAGATTATCTATATCTACACCCAGATTTTTGGCATACAACACATCCAAAGCATGTTCAGCATCAATAAAAGCACATACTTTTCCATCCTTTTGGGCTGATGCTATTGTTTGAAGTGCCAGTGTAGTTTTACCAGATGATTCAGGACCGTAAATCTCTATAATTCTACCCTGAGGAACTCCTCCTATTCCAAGAGCCATATCAAGACCCAATGAACCTGTGCTGATTGATGCAATAGGCTCTATCTCTTTGTCACCCAGACGCATCAAAGTACCTTTGCCAAATGTCTTGTCTATCTGCTTGATAGCCATCTCCAATGCTTTTTGCTTTTGAGGATCCATACCCATAATTTACCTTTTAATATTTCATTTTTTGCAATTCTAGCACTCTTGAAATAATGTATGAATTAATATGTCATTCTGCACTTTTTCAATGATTAAGTATCTGTTGCAGGAAGAGTTGCAATCTCTCACTCTCCGGATTGTGGAAGAAGTTTTCGGGGTCATTCTCCTCTACTATCTGCCCGGCATCCATAAATATTACTCTATCAGCTACCTTTCTGGCAAATCCCATCTCGTGAGTTACTGTCACCATCGTTTTACCTTCCTGAGCCAAATTAATCATTACATCAAGTACTTCACCTATCATCTCAGGATCCAGTGCAGAGGTCGGCTCATCAAAGAGCATGATATCAGGACTCTTGCACAACGCTCTTGCAATAGCAACTCTTTGTTGCTGTCCTCCTGATAGCTGATTGGGATACTTATTCGCCTGATCGGCGATATTTACCTTTTCCAGATAGTGCATAGCCGTCTCAATCGCCTCTTTTTTTGGCTTTTTATATACCCAGACCGGAGCAAGGGTCAGATTTTCCAAAATAGTCAAATGTGGGAAGAGATTAAAGTGCTGGAAAACCATAGCAACATTTGCACGAATCTCTCTGAGGTTTTTCACATCATTGTTTACCTCTATTCCTTTGACTTTGATAATACCCTCCTGATACTCTTCAAGGCGATTTATACATCTGATAAGCGTAGATTTACCGGAGCCTGAAGGTCCGGCTATGACGACGATTTCACCTTTTTTGACAGTCAAATCTATATCTTTAAGCACATGAAATTCATCATACCACTTATTTACCTTATTTATCTCTATTATCGGCTCACCAAGCTCTTTTGACATTTTTATCTCCCTTTACTTGTATCGAGTTTTTTCTCCAAATACTTGGAGTATCTTGACATACTGAATGTAAATATCCAAAATACAAATGCTACAAACACATAACCTTCAGTATCCATTCCCAGCCAGTCTCTGTCGTTTGCCGTAACTGTAACCATAGCAAGCAAATCAAAGAGTCCTATAATCATTACCAGTGAAGTATCTTTAAATAGACTGATGAATGTTCCTACAAGATTTGGTATAGTAATTCTTATAGCCTGAGGTAAAATTACCAATCCCATCTTTTGCCAATAGCCAAGTCCCAGGGCATCAGCTGCTTCATACTGTCCTTTCGGGATAGCCTGAAAACCGCTTCGGATATTCTCCGCCACATAAGCAGCTTCAAAGAGTGTGATACCTATCAAAGCCCTGGCAAGTTTGTCAAAATTCACCCCTTCAGGAAAGAAAAGAGGCAGCACAACCGAAGCCATAAAAAGCACAGTAATCAAAGGGACACCTCTGACAAACTCAATATAAAATACACTCAAAGATTTGATAATAGGCAGTTTTGACTGTCGTCCAAGAGAAAGCAGTATCCCAATTGGAAAAGACAATACAATTCCGACAGATGCAATAACTAGTGTCAGAAGCAATCCGCCCCACTTCTGAGTCTCTACTATAGGCATGCCGAAATAACCGCCGTGTAGCATTATAAAGGCAAATAGAGGGAAGATAATTATAAGAGCCAGTTTTATAACTCCTCTGCCTTTAAAAAACTTGGAAAAAGCCAATAGTCCAAGCAGTGAAACTATAACAATTTTGGGTCTGTATAACTCAGCCTGAGGATAGAAACCAAACATAAACATATTGAGTTTCTCTTTGACAAATACCCAACAAGCTCCATCTCCTGTACAGTCACTTTTACTGTGTCCCACAAATGTGGCATCAAGAAATGCCCAATGGATAAAAGGAGGAATAACCATATACAAAATCGCTATTCCCAAAATAGTAAAAGCTATGTTAAAAGGACTTGACAAAAGGTTATGTCTTATCCATGCTATTGCTCCTCTTTCTAAAACAGGAGGCTCTTTTGAATGTTTTGGAGGATATACCATTATTAACGCTCCTTTATTTTCATTTTGGCATTGAACCAGTTGAGTATCAATGATACAAACAGACTGATTATTAAATATGTAAGCATTGTAATAAGCAATATCTCCAATGCCTGACCTGTCTGATTGAGACTTGTTCCGGCAAATATCGTAACAAGTTCGGGATATCCGATAGCTGCTGCAAGTGAAGAGTTTTTAATAAGGTTGAGATATTGATTTATGATAGAAGGAATTGCTATTCTAACCGCCTGAGGCAATACCACCAGTCTCAACTCTTGAAATGGAGACAAACCAAGTGATCTGGCTGCCTCTTTCTGCCCTTTTGGGACTGCCTCAATACCACTTCGTATCGCTTCGGCTATAAAAGTAGCTGTATAGATACTCAGAGCAAACAGCAACGCCATAAACTCCGGTGTCCAGGTTTTGCCTCCCTGAAAATTAAATCCTCTCAGGTGAGGATAATCGAATGTAACAGGTTTACCCGCAAGATAGTATGCAATAAGAGGTAAAATGATTAATATCGCCAAAGATACAATAAATATAGGAAAAGGCTGACCGGTCTCTTCGTGTCTTTTTTTAGCCCATTTTGAGATGAAGTATATAGCTATAAATGCAATAACAAAGCCCAACCCCACTATTGATGCTCCATCTTGAAATACAGGTTTTGGCATAAACAGACCTCTGTTATTGATATAAAAAACGCCAAAGATATCTATACTTTGTCTTACCGAAGGCAACATAGCCAAAACTACATTGTACCAGAACAGAATTTGCAATAGCACAGGTATATTTCTGAATGTCTCAATATAGACAGCCGATATCTTATTTATCAGCCAGTTTTTGGATAGTCGCCCTACTCCAATAATAAGTCCAAGCAAGGATGATAGAAAAATACCCCAGGCTGAAACGATGAGCGTATTTAGCAAACCCACCTCAAATACTCTCAGATGAGTATCTGAAGGGTTATACTCAATCGGTGACTCAGTAATATCAAATCCTGCCGTGGAGTGCAAAAATCCAAATCCGGTCTTGATACCTCTTTGCTCTATATTATGTGAAGTGTTTTGGGCTATATAAAACAGAAAAACAACAAATAAAGTAATTGTAATGAGCTGGTAGAGTATCCCTCTAACCTTTTCATCTCGTAGAAAAGCTGGCACTGTTGGCTCCTTTTAATATAAAGTCATTAAGGCATTAGGCATTAGGCATTGAATATTTACCATTTGATAAAAACTTATTTTTTGTTCACACTCCAAATAGAATCAATGCCCATTGCCCAATGCCCGATTTCCAATGTAGCGGATAAAACCGCTACACTACTAAAAATTATCTAAATGGAGGAGAATATAGTATTCCGCCTTTATTCCATAGAGCATTTAAGCCTCTTTCTATTTTTAGAGGTGTTTTGGCTCCTACATTTCTCTCAAATACTTCACCGTAGTTACCTACCTGCTTGATAACCTTATAGAAGCAATCTTTTTCAAGACCTACATTTTTACACATATCACCCTCTACTCCGAGCAATCTTTTAACTTCAGGATCAGTAGTTTTGGCTTTTGCCTCATCTATATTTTTCATTGTGATGCCCTTCTCTTCTGCTGTCACAAGAGCATTTCTAACCCACTTGGCTATATCAAACCACTGATCATCACCATGTCTTACAGCAGGTGCAAGAGGCTCTTTGGAGATAATATCAGGCAAAATCATATACTTTTCAGGATGCTTCATTTTGGTTCTGGCAGCATACAGACCTGATGCATCAGTAGTAACGACATCACATCTGCCCGCTTCAAACGCTTTGTCAACCTGATCATTTGTATCGAAGGTAATAGCTTTGAATTTCATATTGTTTCTTCTGAAATAGTCAGCCAAATTAAGCTCTGTAGTAGTACCTGCCTGGATACATACAGTAGCACCGTCCAACTCTCTGGCACTCTTTACTCCAAGAGCTTTGGGTACCATAAAGCCTTGACCGTCATAATACATTACACCGGCAAAATTTAGTCCCAGTGCTGTATCTCTGGTCTCTGTATTTGTCGTATTTCTGGACAATACATCGATTTCACCGCTTTGCAGAGCAGTAAATCTCTCTTTTGCATTAAGGGGAACATATTTTACCTTCTTTGCATCACCCAATACCGCAGCCGCCAATGCTCTACAGTAATCTACATCCAATCCTCTCCACTGACCTTTTGAATCAGCTTCACTAAATCCTGGTAAGCCGGTATTTACACCGCACTTCAGGATGCCCGCCTTTTTGACATCATCAAGTGTCCCAGCCATTGCACTTACCGCCGTAGCCAATACTGCTACTGCCGAGAGTTTAACTAATCTTTTCATATTCATTCTCCTTCTATTTATTGATTTGAACAGCTTAAGTTTAACAGCTATACATTAATTTTTGTTTAAGTTGTGAAATATTACTGAAATGTGATTTATATTCATCTCATTAGTTACCTAATGAAGCCAAATATTTTACAAGTGCCACTCCACTCAAAGATGGGGGCTCTATTCTATATAGTAGTTTATAATTATATTTATTAGATAAATTGAATTTATTACCCACTCTGACTAAAACTTTATCATCAATGCTACTTTCGTAAAGCATAGAAAAAATCTTCTCTGCATTTACACTATTTCTGTCAAACGGCAATACCCAGAACAGACTGTCATCACCCCGAATATCTCTAATCAGTTCGGCACACTCTTCAAACTCATCTATAAATCTGTGGCTATAACTCTCTTCACTTACAGGATAGTGGGCAGATGAATGGTTGGCTATCTCCCAACCTCCGGCAGCCAACTCTTTTAACCCCTCTTTAGTATCAAATACTCTAAAAGCATCTTCTCTGTCTATCTCCCCGGTCCACTCCCTGTACACCTCATCTATTATATTGATAATATCAGGAGAAAACCTATCCATTGTAAAAGTTTTGAGTGAATCTCCAATTCTGTATCCATATGGATTCAGTCTGCTTCTTAAAAATCTCATGGCATCAGTTTGCGATATATAAGATAGTTTCATTCTCCAAAACAGCTCTTTGCGTTTTATAAAGCGTGAATTTACAGATATTGCACCTGTAATCCCGAATTCCCCCATTACAGGAGTAGCATATCTTCTCACACCTACAAAACCGTCATCGAACCAAAAGCTGACAAGAGGTTCATCTATTTTACCCTCTATAAATCTCTTATAACCCTCATCAATAGATACCGGTTGGGCATATCGGGACAAAAAAGAGAGATGCTCTCTAAAGATATCTGGAGGAAATGTCCCGCCGATTCCGCACAGATACGGATTCTCTTCCCACGAAATATCGTGATAGTTGAGTATATACCACCCGTTTTTCAATTTCAATATATCCTCCTTTTATCCAAAGCATCCCTGAGCCAACCGTTTCTAAAATCTCTGTATATAGCTTTCATAATCTTGAAATTCAACTCTCTATTCAGATATGTCCTGCCGACATATTTGGGTTGAGGGAATATTATTACAGTTTGATTTTCGATGATCTCTTTGATAGACTCTATCATCAATTCTGTCCCAAGTGCTACCGAACGGATAAAAACAGTCTCTATATCATCTTCAGGGAACATTGCAACCTGTGAACGCCTTAAAATCGCTCCGCTGTCAGCACCGGAAGCAGTAATATGAACAGTCGAACTGACTCTGTATAAATCTCTGTGATACAAAGCCCAGTGTATCGTATTGCTGCCTTTGTAGTCAGGTGAGTGTCCGGCATGCTGATTGAGTGCTACACCTTTGGCACAATTCAATAACTCATCTTTATAAAGAGGACCGCTGAGTGTTAAAATAAAATAGGGCGATATCTGCCTGACAGTCTCTATAAATTCTGAACTGTGGACCGATGACGGAGCTATCTTTATCGGAGTAATATCTGTACTGTTTCGGATTTTGGATACCTCCACTGCAAAGAGTCTCTCTTCAGCCACTCTCATTCTCTTGTAAACTCCCCTGATGACAAAAAAGCGATAGTATATATCATTAAAAAGTGAAAAAATTTTAGCAAAAAACGAAGTTGCTGTCTGTCTGTATACCCATTTTGGTATTTTACGGGCTTTCGTGAGTATATTATCTATGTTGGAAACATTTTTATTTTCTGAATGATTTGATGACAGAGTTTCATCCAATTCATACCACGCAACTACCCTTTCCCCAAACTCCTCTATCAACCGGTATGCAAATCGTTTATGCCGAAGCTCTTTGCCTGTGATGATTACCATTGAATAATCATTACTTTTCGTTAGTTCCAAAATTTTATGGTCTATTTCGGGAGGATACACTTGACTTCTCCAATAAATTTTAATAATTATAGCGACTCGATTACCTTATTTGGATATATTTGCAATGTTAGTATATTGGTGTATTAGTGTATTGGTTATTGGAAAAGTTAATAGTCTATTTCAGAAGTGCAAAAGTATTATATCCATCACCAATAACTGATATACCAACACACAAATCACCAAATTTAAGGATTTTATATGGATTTCAGAAAGATATCAGCAATTACTATGCCTTTGATACTGATAGGATATGTAGGCACAGAGACATGGATGAAACTGCACCACTCATCTATTTGTGAAAGCACAGGGTGTAAAATGGCGGCAACGCTGCTAAATTTCAACGGGATATATCTTGATTTTTTGGGTATCACGGCAGGTATGCTGATGCTTGTTACTGCTATTTTATGGGCAAAACATGAAGTATTCAAGCCTCTTTTTTTCGTATCTTTATACAGTGCAATAGCGTTTGAATCTGTAATGATAGGATTTCAGGTATTTGCCAATCCGGAGATTTGTAAATTCTGTCTGGGTGTATATTCACTTCTTTTACTTACGGCATTTTTGACTGAAAGAAGATATCTTTTGTATGCAACCCCTGCAATTATTGCAATTTTTGCAGCTCTTAGCACACTGTCCATTCCAAAAAATATGCCTATTGTTACAAAAGATGGAATATATCTAATCCACTCAGAGAAGTGTCCACACTGCAAAAAGGTAAAAGCATTTTTTAAAGATGAAAATATCTCTTACAATCCTATAGATATCTCAAATCCAAATGCACGAATGAGTGCAACTACACTCGGTATTACACAAATTCCGATAGCAATTATTAAAAAAGATAATAATATAGAAATTTTAAGAGGCGACAGAGATATCATAGAGCATTTTAAAAAAGCATCTAAAAAAGAGGTATCAGACAATAAAGAGCCTGAGAGTATGAATATGCCTTTAAGAGAGTCTGATATATATGCAAATCCTGATGAGGGTGGCTGTTCGCTATCTCCTCTTGAAGAGTCAAGTTGTCAAAAGGGTGCAAATTAAGCAATGCAAATAATAAAAAAGAGTATCCATATCACTACACCCAAAAGAGGAGTCTATCTCATCACCAATGAGATAGAAAAAGAGATAAATGAAATTAGTGATGGAATAGCCAATATATTTTTGAAACATACATCAGCCTCTTTGGCTATAAATGAAAATTATGACCCAATAGTCAGAAGTGATATTGAGAGTTTTCTTCAATCTCTCATACCTGATTGTTGGGAGGGCTTCAAGCATACACTTGAAGGGTGTGATGATATGCCAGCACATATGAAAAATATCTTTATAGGTTCATCACTGACAATACCAATTAGTAAAGGCAGACTCGATATGGGTATCTGGCAAGGAATCTATCTGCTTGAGCACAGAAAAGAAAAAAACCGCAGAGAGATAGCTATAACATTGATAGGAGAATAGATATGAAGATAGTAATACTAGATGCAATTACGCTGGGTGGTGATATTGATTTAAGCATTTTTGAGCAATTTGGAAAATTACAGATATATGAAAAGACAAGCCCAAATGAGGTCAATGAGAGAATCAAAGATGCTGAAATTATCATAACCAACAAAGTTGTGATAGACAGAGAGACAATGATGATGGCTACAAAACTCAAACTCATCTGTATAGCAGCAACCGGGATGAATAATGTAGATCTGAAAGCTGCCAAAGGAATGGGGATTGAAGTAAAAAATGTAGCCGGATACTCTACCGAGAGTGTCGTTCAACATACATTTTCGATGCTTTTTTATCTGCTTGAAAGAGTCAAATATTATGATGAATTTGTAAAAAGTGGCAAATGGAGCCAAAGCGGTATATTTACGCATATTGGCAAAGGATTTGGTGAAATTGCCAATATGAAATGGGGAATTATCGGTCTTGGGTCAATTGGAGATAGAGTAGCTGAGGTGGCTTCTAGTTTTGGTGCAACACTTAGCTACTACTCTACAAGCAAAAATCCCCACAGCGACAAATATCCTCACAAAGAATTAAAAGAGTTGCTAAAAGAGAGCGATATTATCTCAATTCATGCACCACTAAATGAAAATACCCAAAATCTAATCGGCAAAGATGAACTCTCTTTACTAAAAGAGGGAGCAATTATTTTAAATCTTGGAAGAGGCGGAATTATAAATGAAGAGGCTTTGGCAAACGAGCTGGATAGCAGAGATATATATGCGGGATTGGATGTAGTATCAAAAGAGCCAATTGAAAAGAACAATCCTTTAATGAATATTCAAAATAAAGATAGACTTTTAATCACTCCACATATTGCCTGGACCTCAAAAGAGGCTAGAGTTAGATTGATTGAAGGAATTGCAAAAAATATTCAAGAGTTTATGGAGTCAAAATAGCATGATAGATATTCTAATAATCGGAGCAGCAGGAGCGGGTCTTAGTGCCGCACTTACAGCCAAAGAAGAGGGAGCCAATGTAGTAGTAGCTACCAAAAGATTGCCGACACAGTCTCAAACAGTAATGGCTCAAGGCGGTATAAATGCCGCATTGGGAAATATAGAGGAGGATTCACCTGCTCTTCATATAGAAGATACCCTCAAAGCCTCTCACTCTTTGGGCAATAAAGAGATGATAAGAAAACTTTGTGAAAAAGCACCCCAAACGATAGAGAGATTAGAAAGATACGGAGTGCCGTTTTCAAGAGTAGATAATGCTTCTACTCCCCTTTCATCAATAGCACAAAGAAAGCTTGGTGGAGCAAGTAGGAAAAGAGCCTGTTATGCCCAGGATTATACAGGCTTAAAAATTTTGCATACCCTATATGATAGAGCATTGGCTATGGATATAGATATCCGCTCTGAGCTTATGCTACTGGATTTAATATCACAAGATGGCAAAGTATCAGGAGCTCTCTTTTGGGATATAGCCAGTGCTGATATTGTTACAATCAAAGCAAAATCTGTAATACTGGCTACCGGAGGATTTGGTGCAATATATCACGGATACACCACCAATGCCTACGGTTCTACGGGTGATGGTATAGCTTCAGCTTTGAGAGCAGGAGGAGTGCTTAGAAGTATGGAGTTTGTCCAGTTCCACCCCACAGCCTTAAAAGAGTCGCATATACTTATAAGTGAGAGTGCCAGAGGAGAGGGCGGATATTTAGTAGATGAGGATGGCAATAGATTTATTGATGAACTTGCTCCTAGAGATGAGGTAGCCAGGGCAATATTTAACAAAATTGCTGAGGGTAAATCAGTATATCTTGATATCCGTCATTTTGGAATCAAAAAGATAGAGCATCTTATGCCCCAAGAGCTTCATCTGTGTAAAATCCATGCCGGAATAGACCCATCCAAAGAGTTAATTCCAATTTCACCAACAGTTCACTACACCATGGGAGGAATTGCCGTAAATGAAAAATTTGAGATAGAGGGACTAAAAAACTGTTACGCTGTGGGTGAATGCTCAGAAGCAGGAGTGCATGGAGCAAACAGACTAGGAGGAAACTCTTTGCTAGAGATTGTGGCATTTGGTGAAGAGGCTGCAAAATCGGCACTATCAAATCTCAAAGAGAGCAATGAGATAAAAAACTCCTCTTTTGTGAAAAAAGATGACTATTTAAATTTAGCAGATGGTGATATCAAAGATATATACGCTATCCGCAAAGAGTTAGGGAAGATGCTGTTTGAATCTGCCGGTATTATCAGGGATGAAGAGGGATTAAAAACAGCTCTTGAGAAATTAGAAGAGTTTAAAGGCAGATTTGAAAAATGCTCTGTTGCAGGATTGGATACTATATACTCTGAGAGTGTAACTGACTATATAGAAATCAAAAACTCTTTATATATTGCACAAATTTTACTAAAGAGTGCAATCGCAAGAAAAGAGAGTAGAGGGGCTCATTACCGCAGTGATTATCCCAAAAGTGAAGAAAAAGCTTATACTGTGACTGTATCGATAAAGCAAGGAAATTTATCAATAGAGATGGATAAAAAAGAAAATTGAAAGATAAAAGCAGGGAGGTAGAAAAGATGATAAGAACTACAAGAGATATTTTAATAAAAAAAGTAGTTAAAGAGTATAGAGAATGAAGATAACTATTAATAGATTCAACGGCACTAAAACATACAAAAAAGAGTTTCACATTGATAGAGTAACAACTCTTTTGAATGCACTCTATCATATCAAAGAAAATATTGACCCGACACTCACATTCTCCAGCGGTTGCAGGAGCGGTGTATGTGGAGCCTGTGCCGTAATGAAAAACGGTAAAGAGGTATTGGCATGTTCTACTACCGTGGAGGATACAGATGTTATAGCACCACTTAGGTATCACGATATACAAAAAGACCTGAAAGTCGATAAGAGTAGAACAAAAGAGACATTGAAAAGAGCAAATGCCTATCTTCATACTTATAAAGATGAGATACTTACGGCTAATGACGAAAAAGCAAATGAGAGACAAAGTGACTGTATTTTATGTGACAGTTGCTACTCTGCCTGTCCGGTATTTGCAGTAAACAGCGACTTTTTGGGACCTTTTTCTTTGAGCAGAGCATACAGATATGCTGTGGACAAAAGAGAGGGAGACAGTATGACTCTTATCAACGCTATACAGCAAAATGGCGTATGGGATTGCACACTGTGCGGAGAGTGCACGGCTGTATGTCCTCAAAATATAGACCCAAAATCTGATATACTAAATCTCCGCTCACTTAGTATGCAAGCAGGATTTAGTGACCCTAATATGATGAGTATGAATTTTGGGACTTCTGGATTTTTATAATATTATTTTTTCTTATCTTGTATGAAAATCTAGAGTTTTAATTCACTTTTAAACAAATTTTGCATAGAATTGATACATTCAAAAAATCAATCGAAAGGATAGGCATGGCTAGAGTAGTAGTTATGGGTGGCGGTGTTGCAGGACATACAGCAGCCACTTTTGCCAAAGAATGGCTGGGTGATGCTCACGAAGTAGTAGTAGTTACTCCAAACAGCAATTGGAACTGGATACCTTCCAATATTTGGGTAGGTGTTGGACAGATGAAAAAAGAGGATGTAGTATTTCCTCTTGCTCCTGTTTATCAAAAAGCAGGAATTGATTACAGACAGGCTAAAGCAGTATCAATTCATCCGGAAGGTAAAGAGGGCAATGATAAGCCTTATATTACAATAGAATATACAGGACAGGGCAAAGAGGGTCAGACAGAAGAGATTACTTATGACTATCTTATCAATGCAACAGGTCCAAAACTAAACTTTGATGCAACTCCTGGTCTTGGTGACGGCAACGGAAATATCGGACCTCATACTGTATCTGTATGTACAGCTGATCACGCAGTTCATGCAAATGGTGAGCTTAGAAAAATATTTGAAAAAGCAAGACAGGGTCAAAAGCAAAAGATTGTAATAGGAACCGGTCATGGTATGTGTACATGTCAGGGTGCGGCATTTGAGTATATCTTCAATATTGAGTTTGAAGCTCAAAAAGCCGGTGTAAGAGATATGCTCGATATCAGATGGCTATCAAATGAGTCTTTCCTTGGAGATTTCGGTATCGGTGGTCTTCATATCAAAAGAGGTGGATATGCAGCCAGTTCTAAAATATTTGCTGAGTCTCTTTATGTTGAAAGAGGAATTGACTGGACAATAGGAGCTCATGTAAGCAAAGTAGAAGAGGGTAAACTTCACTATGAGCAGTTGGATGGAACAGAGGGTGAAATGGAGTTTGATTTTGCAATGCTTATCCCTCCATTTGCCGGTGTAGGTCTAAAAGCTTATGATAAAAAAGGTGAAGATATCACAAGTAAAATCTTTGCTCCAAACGGATTCTTGAAAGTTGATGCTGATTATACTGCTAAGCCTTATGAAGAGTGGAAAGCTAGTGATTGGCCAAGAACTTATCAAAACCCTGATTACAAAAATATCTTTGCAGCAGGTATTGCATTTGCTCCACCACATCTAATCTCTAAGCCTATGAAGAGTCCAAAGGGTACTCCAATCAATCCTACTCCTCCAAGAACAGGTATGCCATCTGGTATTATCGGTAAGGCAGTAGCTCACAGTGTATGTGATTTGATTAGAGAAGGAAGTGGTGCAAAACTTCACGAAGCTTCTATGGCAGAAATGGGTGCAGCATGTGTAGCATCTGCCGGTAAAAGTCTTACAAATGGTATTGCAGCTGCACTTACTGTGTATCCTGTTGTTCCTGATTTTGAGAAGTATCCGGGAATCGGTAGAGATTTGGATTATACATTTGGTGAAATTGGTCTTGCAGGACACTGGATTAAGCATATCCTACATCACCTGTTCATCTATAAAGCCAAGCTCAATCCGGGCTGGACTTTAATCCCAGAATAATATAAAAGGAGATAATAATGGCAAGTGTAGATCATTCAATAGAAAAAAATATTCAAGCATATGAGCCAAGTTTTGAGACAATGGTTCCTACACCATTTGTAAAGTTTATGAGAACTTGTCTCATTTGGCAATTTATTAGATTTGTAATTATCAATATTAAAATGATTTTAGTTGTTCAAAAGAGCCACTAATCATAATCTTTTCAAGATGCCTTTTTTAGGCATCTTGCCCCTTCATAAAAGCTTATCAGATGGTTTTTTAGAGTTATTATTCTATTATTCTACAAAATTATCCCATTCATATTGGAGAAAATAATGGTAAAAGAGTTGGTAATATATCCTGATGACAGGATTCTATCTTGCACCGATGTAAGAGATTTCAAAGATGAAAGTCTGCCAAGACTACTGCAAGATATGAAAGATACAATGGAAGCAAACAGTTTGGAGGCTTTGGCGGCTATTCAAATTGCTCACCCTTTTAATATTGTGATTATCAAAAAAGATGGGGAGTATTTGGAGTTTATAAATCCTCGAATTTTGAAAAAAGAGGGAATAATAGAGAATAAAGAGAAGACTGCTTATTATCCCGATATTGAGCTTACTGTGCCAAGATATGAGAAAATATCTATCATATATGAGGATAGAGAGGGTAATCAGCACAGTATGAAAATAGAGGATAGATGGTTATCAACAACACTCCAGCGTAAAATAGATTATCTATTTGGTGGCACTCCACTTGACAAAGTAAATAAGGATTATAGAGAGCAGGTATTAGAGGCTTTGGCAGGTAAAGGATTGGTGCCTCAAAGTCTTGATGTATGTCCAACATTTAGCAGAAAAGATTATATTACCAGTTTTACAGACAAGATACTATTTTTTATGGGCTTATCACTTATCACTCCTATATTTGCCAAATTTTTTCATTGGACAACAACTACAATATCCAAAATATATACATTTGATAAAATAGCTTTCCCATCTGTAATAGTTTTAATGATAATATATTTTATATATGCTCAATATGAAGCCAAAAAGTATAAACAGTGTAGCTCATGCCAAATAGGAAACCAGATTGGAATTATTGTAAAAAGAGTGGCAGTGGCTTTGGCTTTTGCCGTAGGTGCGTGGCTTTGGGTAAATCCACAAGGATTGCTATAACTTTAAACTGTTGCGGAGGGTATGTGTCTCTGGTGGGCGCCACGGGCTTCAAACCCGCTTGTTGGGATAGATGACTATCTCAAGGGAGGTTCGATTCCTCCACCCTCTCGCCGTAAAAATCTCTTATCTTTCTTTTTATAAACCTCTTCAAAACTATCAAAATATTCAAGATATGCTATACAATATTTTCTACTCATTTGAGTTTTACTTTTAAAATTTCTGATATCTATATAGCCATCTTCCTGCACTATATTTTTCATTATATAGATAGCCTTTTGTAGATTTTGAGTAGTAACAAATATATTGGAAGATAGTTTTATCACTCTTTTTAAACTCAATAATGCTCTTAATATATTATCCCCTATCTTTTTATCAATATCCAAATCCTTATATATATCATTTGGTGCTTTTGGTGTCATACCCCCATTTTGAAGAGTTTGATATATTTGATTATGTGCAGTATCAAGTAAATTTTCAACATCTTGATCACTCTTTACAAAAATATTTTTTTGCTTTTGAATATATCCACTATCTGCCAATCTATTTAAAATATATTCAATCAATGAAACAGAAGCCCATTTAATTATCATATTTATAGAGTTTGAAGATAATAGAGCTTTTGGATTATTTTGATATATAGATTTGATAGACTCTTCTAATTTAGCTATTGCCTCTATTGAATAAAGCACCAACTCTTTTTCATCTAAAAAACTATCTTTTATATCTTTGGCTATCTTAATAGCCTCTTGATGGCTCATATTAAATCTTTGGGGAGCAGATATCAATCCAAAACCTCTTTTATGATTTTGTAATAAAATCTCAAAAGCATTTTTAAAATCTCTTCTATCCAATGCTTTGAGTAGGGATAGTTTCACACTTTTTCTTAAAGGCTCACTTATTGGTATAACTATCTTGCCTCCTGCTTTTAATCTTCCATTTTGCAAAATTATAAACTTATCTTCAAATATTGAAAATATTTTATCTTTTAATTTAATGGAGGCATAATTTTTATCTTCATAATATAATATTTTACCCTCTACTACCATAGAGCCTGTAATAAATAGTATTTGACTATTGTGCGGAGGTAATCTATTATCAATACTCTTGATAGATACATCAATAGTGTCAAAACCTCTTAAATAACCTTTGGAGCATAACAGATAACCCTTTTTGAGTTTATTATAAGATATATCAAGATTTAAAGCTACTCTCTGATGAGCATGTGCGATATCTGTATCTTGGGAGTGTATCTGTATATTTTTTACTGTTACAACTCTGTTTAATTGGGCTATATTGATTTTCTCTTTTTTGTATATCTCTCCGGATAACAGAGTGCCTGTTACCACTGTGCCGATACCTTTAAGACTAAACACTCTATCTATATAACATCTGAAAAACGGGTAATTTTTTGACTCTTTTTTAGGCGTTTGAAACAGAGTATCTTTTAACTTTTCTATACTTTTTTTATCATAAATAGAGGTTGGAACAACTGCTTGAATATCAAAATATGAGTATCTTCCGATAAACTTTGTGATATTGGATATTTCTCTTTTTGATACCTCATCATCCACTAAATCACACTTTGTAACAGCTACAATAAGCCTCTTTATTTCAAGCAGTTTTAATATCTTAATATGCTCAATAGTTTGAGGCATAATACCCTCTTTGGCATCTACTACAAAAAGTGCAGCATCAAATCCAAATGCTCCGCTTACCATATTTTTAATCAATTTTTCATGACCGGGGACATCTATAAAAGAGATATTTATTCCATTTTGTTGCATATTACAAAAGCTTAAAGATGTAGTAATACCTCTTTGTCTCTCTTGCTCACTCTCATCACCGTTATAACCCGTCATCGCCTCTATAAGTGAAGTTTTACCATGGTCAATATGTCCGGCAGTGCCTATAATGATATGTTTCATTCTTTTATTTTATTATATGCTTTGGCAATTACAGATATATCATCTCTTTTAACTGTTCTCATATCAATTAAAAACATCTCATTTTCTATTCTGCCTATAATATTCTCTCTTCTAAAAGCCTCTTGCAACTCTTTGGCATTACCTTTAAGTGCTACACTGACTGATGGTATTTCAGCTTCCGGCATAGTCCCACCCCCCACAAAACTTGAAGTGTGGTATATAAATCCATCTTGTATCATATCTATTAAACTCTCAGCCCTCTTCTCAAGCTCCTCTAATGGAGTAAAGAGCATATTTAATACGGGAATTTTTTCATACTCTTTTTTTAAATATTTAATAGCACTCTGTTGTAATATAGCCAATGTGATTTTATCAACTCTAAACATTCTAAGTATTTGATTTTTTTTAAGTTTTGCTATCAACTCTTTTTTTCCAATAATAATACCGGCTTGAATAGAGCCAAAGAGTTTATCACCGCTAAAACTTACCAGTGATGGTTGATTTTTTAAAATATCCATAATGGAAGGTTCGCTATTTGACAGAGAGTATGGCAAAGGTGGGATATATGCACTTCCCAAATCATAATAATCTATCAAATTCTTCTCTTTTGCCAATTTGGTAATTTCATCAATCTCTACATCTTGGCTAAAACCTACAATTTTATAATTTGATTTATGCACTTTCATCAGCATTGCAGTATCTTCTGATATCGACTCTTTGTAATCACTGATTTTGGTTCTGTTTGTAGTCCCCACCTCTTTGAGAATTGCTCCACTTGCTCTCATAACCTCCGGTATTCTGAAACTTCCGCCTATCTCTACAAGCTCCCCTCTTGATACAATAACCTCTTTGTTTTTTGCAAAGGTATTGAGTATCAAAAAAACAGCAGAGGCATTATTATTTACAATCAAAACATCTTCACACCCAAATAACTCTTTGAGTGTTTGAGCAGTATGGGTATATCTGTCTCCCCTACTCCCTTTTTGCATATCATATTCCAAATTGCAATACTTTGTAGCTATCTCTTTGACACTATCAAAAACTTCACTATCTATTGGACTTCTGCCCAAATTTGTATGAATAATTATTCCGGTTGCATTTATAACTTTATATAAAGATGATGAGCTTAGAGAGTGATATCTTCTCTTGATATTTTTATACAACTCTTGTTTGCTCCACTCTTTTCCTTTTGATATATCTTCTCTTAGAGTTTTTATCTCCTCTTTTACAGCTCTACTCAAAATATATCTATTGTATTTTTTAAAACTCTCATCATTTAAAATCTTATCTACTTTGGGAATTTGTCTGTATGGGTTCATTACTACTCTTTAAGATATCAACTATTAGATTATATAATAAAATAAAGTATAATATCAACAAAACAGAAGAAGGAGTCTATATATAATGGAAACAGTTAAAACAAAAGAAGAGTTTGCATCACTGATTGAAGAGATTAAAGCGATAGATGGTTACAGGGAGCCGGTTGCTTTTGGAATAGCAAGGGTTGATAGAGGTCAAAAGAGTGCTGATAAAGTGTTACAGGCAAATTATGCCATTGTAAATTGGAAAGAGAATTACGGCTCAGCAGCCATATTTATAAAGGCTTTGCTTGATGCTAACAAAAGTATAGATTTTAGCCAAAGTGAATTTGTAGCTACAATTAATGATAAATTTGTCCAAAATGCCATGAATGCTTTTGCTCCATATTTGGCTGAAGCTGTGGGAGAAGCTCATAAAAATGTGCAAGTAATTAAAACACTTTCTGAGATGGAAGATATCGGCAAAGATTTTAAAATTGCAATTTTGTTTGAAGATGATGCACCAAAGAGTGTAGAGAGTGTATATCTCAAACTCTACGCCCTGTCTCTTGGCAAAGCTCCGCTTAGAGGAGTCAATCTAAATGGTGCTTTTGGGATACTTAGCAATGTTGCGTGGGTAGGCAACAAACCTTATGAGCTTGAATATCTAAGAGAGAATGAAATTGCTATGAAATTAAATGGCACATTCCCAAATATCGACAGTGTAGATAAATTCCCACGATACCTGCAACATATCATTCCGGCAGGCAATACCAGAATACTTGACAGCTCAAAGGTTAGAATGGGAGCTCAATTGGCAGCAGGGACAACTGTAATGCCGGGAGCCAGTTATATCAACTTCAACGCCGGAACTCTCGGGGCTGTAATGGTAGAGGGAAGAATCAGTTCATCTGCCATTGTTGGAAGTGGCTCAGATGTAGGTGGAGGAGCCAGTATTTTGGGAGTATTATCAGGCACAGACGGCAATCCTATAAGCATAGGAGAAAATACTCTGCTTGGTGCCAACTCTGTAACAGGTATTCCACTTGGTGATGGTTGTATAGTAGATGCCGGTATTGCGGTATTGGCTGGAACAAAAATCAAAATAGATGCTAATGAGCTTGAAAAAATCAAACAGGCAAATCCGGAGGCAAATATCGAAGATAAAGAGATATTCAAAGGTGCAGAGCTTCAAGGATTAAACGGTATCCATTATAGAATTGATTCAACAACCGGTCAAATGGTGGCAAGAAGAAGCACAAGAGAAGTCAAATTAAATGAAGAGTTGCACTAATCTATGCAGATAGAAAAGAGAGTCTTTTTACTTAAAATGCTCAAAAGGCAGAGTGATGAGAGTATCAAAGATGTAATAGAGATACTCGCCGATACAGGAGTATTCACTCTCAAAGAGGGCAAAAGAGTCAAAAAAGAGCTTGAAAAAGAGGGTTATATCAAAGATGGGCAATTGACTCTGATTGGAGTTGCCCAAGCCAAAAGAGCCGAAGAGGAGTTTAAATTATGAGAATAGACAAATGGCTAAGCAGTGTAAATGTAGTCAAAAGACGCACAATAGCCCAGGATATGGTAAAAAGCGGTGTTGTCTATATCAATGGTGCAGTTGCCAAACCCTCCAAGTCTGTCAAGGTAGGTGACAGAGTCAAAATTGAGTATCTCAAAGGAGCAAAAGAGTATGAAGTTTTGGCAATCCCTACCACCAAAACAATCCCTAAAAGTAAAAAAGATGAGTATGTGAAAGAGATTTAGTTTAGTATATTGGTTATTAGTGTATTGGTGTATTTGAAAATTGTTAAACTTGTAATGATAAAATATATTCTACTTATATTCTTACAATAACCAATAACCAATAACCAATAACCAATAACCAATAACCAATAACCAATAACCA
>WFNP01000078.1 GCA_015488535.1 Nitratifractor sp. | reverse complement strand
TTTTTGTTATACTAATAATTTCATATTCATTTTTTAATTTTTCATTATTAGCTTTACTATTTTTATGAACTATTTTTATAAATACATCTTTTATAAAATAGTCTTGTAAAAAGATTCTATTATATATCTTTTCTTTTCTTGTAGTCCCTGTAGTATCATATGGTTCAATTACTAAAATCTCTTTTATGAAATCTAACATAATATGTTTTTCTATATACTCTTCTTGTTTATCTATTTTTTTAGCTTTTTGTATCTCTTTATCTAATCTTTCTATATATTTATCCCAAAACCAAAGTGTGCTATCATAATTATTATAAGATGGTGTTTTACTGTGTAATTGAAATCTTGTTTTTAAATATTTTGTATTTAATCTATATGTAAATTTATCTTCGTTTTCTTCTATAAATTCTAAACCTTTCATTAATGCTCTTGCATCATTTAAAAAACTTCTAAAAGATTTATTTTGTAAATAGTTAATTAAGTGATAATCTTTTACATTATATATGTCTTGTTTATCTTCATATCCAAATAATATATTCATTAAAATCTTTATAATCTCTTTAAATGATAAAATAACTTCCTTATTGTTATTTAAAGTTTTTTTGAAATAGACATTGTTTTTACAATGATTATAGTAATCAAGCATATCATAAAGTATTATTCTTTGAGAAGGTGGTAGAATTTTTTCAAGATAACCAGATGGTAACTTTTTTAAAAAATCCATATCACTATTATCTGATATATCAGTTGGTGATATATATGCTTTATAATCAAATACTTTAAAATAGTTTTTCTTTATTAAGGCATAAGCTTGTTTACTATCGAGTGCAATTACAGGAATTAGATGAGGAGTTTGAAAATATTTTCTAATAGTCTCAAGGATTTCTACTCCATTAGAGAGCCTCATATCTATATCATCAAAAGGTAAAACTAAAGCTACTTTTCCTAAAAGGGTGCAAACTTTATTGCAAAATATATGAAATGTAAAATCTAATCTTATCTCTTCTTTAGTTGTTTCTGCTTTTTGGGTAGCATCTGTATATTGCTTTGTATATATGATATATGTCAATTCATCAATTTTACATTTTAATTTCCTAATATCATTAAATATCTCTTGTCTTCTATTAGAATAGTCTAAACTATCATAAGTTTCCTTTGCTTTTATATAAATAATATCTGCTATTATATTGATAATACTTGTATCTTTATCCAATTGATTTGGATCAATTACATCAAGAAAACTAATACTACTTTTTAATTTATCGCAATAGTTACAATTTTGTGCCGTTGATAAAAATTTAATTACAGTAGTTTTACCTGTGCCTCTACTACCATCTATATGTATTGAATCATATCTCTTTACTAATTGATAAAATTCCTCATCTGATAATTGACCTCTTTTAGATTCTGCTATTTTATATTTTTTTACTCTATCCAGTATCATATTGGCTAACTCTTCTTCTTGAGCAGCTACATAACTTTCTCTGGTATGTTGTCTATTGGGATTAAGATCTATAATGTAGATTTTATCTTTTGGCACTATTCCTTCCTCCTATATTTATCAATAGAATAAGTATAGTTTATTTTAAATAAAGCTATTTGTAGTTTTATCTATATACATATTTAATTATTTATCTAATGTGTAATTTTTACTCTCATTAAGAGCCTTTTAGGTATAATCGCACGAATTTAATATAGAAGGATATAATATGGCATTAAATGTTTATTATGATAAAGATTGTGATATTGAGTTGATTAAGAGTAAAACTGTAGCAATGATAGGTTTTGGAAGCCAGGGTCATGCACATGCTGAAAACCTTAGAGACAGCGGTGTAAATGTAGTAGTAGGACTCAAACCAGGCGGTAGTAGCTGGAAAAAGGCTGAAGCTAAAGGATTTGAGGTATTGACAGTGGCTGAAGCTACGGCTAAAGCTGATGTAGTTATGATTTTGCTTCCTGATGAGACTCAAGCTAGTGTATATAAAAATGAGATTGAGCCAAATCTAAAAGAGGGTGCAACTATTGCTTTTGGTCATGGATTTAATATTCATTATGGAAGAATAGTTCCATCAAGTGATATTAATGTAATGATGGTAGCTCCAAAAGCTCCAGGGCATACTGTAAGAAGTGAATTTGTAAGAGGCGGTGGTATTCCTGACCTTATCGCTGTAGCTCAAGACCCAAGCGGGACTACAAAAGAGTTGGCACTATCTTATGCTTCTGCTATCGGTGGCGGAAGAACTGCTATCATTGAGACAACATTCAAAGATGAGACTGAAACAGATCTCTTTGGTGAACAAGCTGTTCTTTGTGGCGGTGTTACATCTTTGGTTCAAGCCGGATTTGAGACATTGACTGAAGCCGGTTATGCTCCTGAAATGGCATACTTTGAGTGTTTGCATGAATTGAAACTAATTGTTGATTTGATGTTTGAGGGTGGTATTGCTGATATGAGATACTCTATCTCAAATACTGCCGAGTATGGTGATTATGTAAGTGGTCCAAGAGTTATCAATAATGAGTCTAAAAAAGCCATGAAAGAGATATTAAAAGAGATTCAAAACGGTAAATTTGCAAAAGACTTCATTTTAGAGGGTCAAGCTGGATATCCGAGAATGACAGCAGAGAGAAATAATGCAAAAGCTTCACTAATTGAGCAAACCGGTGAGAAGCTAAGAGCTATGATGCCTTGGATTCAAGCCAATAAAATAGTAAACCAAGACGAAAACTGATATATTTAGGAGTTAATTCTTAAAATATATGAGCAGTAGAAAAAAATCTTCTCAGAAAAAAGGTGCTCTCACAAGAGCCAAAGAGAGGAGAAAAAAGGAGAGGGAGAGATTGAAGTATATTCTTAAAATCCTCTCTGTTATTCTGCTGCTTAGTAGTGTAATTTTGGCATTTGGTTTTTTTACTTCAAAAGATAAAAATAGCTCTGATGATAATATATCTTCCAAACATTTAGAAAAAAATATTTCTGTTAAAACAGAAGTTCCTGAAGAGTATCCCAAAGATGAAGATGAACATTTTAATCTACTGAGTATTCTCACAAATTGGGGTAAAAAAACCAAATCTACAAGATGTATAATAAAAAAAAGCAACTCTCCAAGATTGGTAATAATTATAGATGATGTCTCAAATATCAGACAGATAAAAGCGATTGAGAATATACCTTATCATTTAACGCCCTCCATATTCCCGCCATCAGAGTTGTCTATGCACAGTAACACACTGGCAAGAGGCAGAAAACACTTTATGGTGCATCTGCCTATGCAGTCCGGTAGCAAACAGTTTAATAAGATGTATAAGACTCTGTTTGTAACTGACAGTAAAAAGAAGATGGAAAAAAGAATCAAAGAGATTAGAAGACTCTTTCCAAATGATATATTTATAAATAATCATACAGGAAGTGTATTTACCTCAAATTATCAAGCCATGAAGAGTCTGTATGGATATATGAGAAAAGAGGGATTTATATTTGTAGATAGCAGGACTACTGCTAAAAGTAAAGTTAAAAAAATTGTTGCTGAATATAAAGATTTATATATTGCAAGAGATATATTTTTGGACAATAAACAAAATGTCCCTTATATCTTGTCTCAACTTAAAAGAGCTGTCAAAATTGCAAAGCACAGAGGGTATGCCATTGCCATAGGACACCCTCACAGAGCTACTCTTAGAGCCCTACATCAGGCAAAATCTATCTTAAAAGATGTTCAAGTTGTTTATATAGATGAGCTTGTAAAGAGGATTTCATCAGATTGAAGCATCAGCTCTTTTTTAGTTTTGCTATCTCATCTCGTAATCTTGCTGCTTCTTCAAATTCTAATTTTTTAGCAGCTTCTATCATCTTGGCTTTTAGCTCTTTTATCAATTTCTGTTTTTCAGCTTTGGGTAGTTTGTCGAGTTTTTTGCGTTTGTTATAGAGTTCGCCGGGCTCTGCTACTTTCAAATCAGTATCTATAACTCTATTTACGGTTTTTGGGGTAATACCTTTTTTCTTGTTATACTGTTTTTGTTTCTCTCGTCTTGCGGTAGTAATTTCAATACACCTCTTCATAGATTCGGTTATCTTTTTTGCATACATAATAACTCTACCGTTTGCATTCCGTGCAGCTCTTCCTGCAGTCTGAATAAGAGCTGTTTCACTTCTTAAAAACCCCTCTTTGTCAGCGTCCAGTATTGCTACCAAAGAGACTTCGGGCAGATCCAAACCTTCTCGCAGGAGATTTATACCTATCAATACATCAAATTCACCAAGTCTTAGTGAGCGGATAATTTGATTTCTTTCAATCGCATCCAAATCGGAGTGCATATACTGAACCTTGAGTCCCAAATCTTTATAGTATGTGCTAAGCTCCTCAGCCATCTTTTTAGTTAGTACCGTTACAAGCACTCTTTCATCTTTTGAGGTTACTTTTTTGATTTCATCATACAGATTTTCCACCTGGCTTTCACTCTCACGCACCTCAATTTCAGGGTCAAGCAGTCCTGTGGGTCTGACTACCTGTTCGGCTACTACTGCTGAATGTTTTATCTCCCACTCTCCTGGTGTAGCGGATACAAAGAGATAATGAGGAGCTTTGTTTATATACTCTTCAAATCTAAGAGGTCTGTTATCCAAAGCACTGGGCAGTCTGAATCCATACTCCACCAGTACCTCTTTTCTGCTTCTGTCACCGGCATACATTCCTCTAAATTGTGGCAGACTCACATGAGACTCATCTACAATTACCAGATAGTCTCTTCCCATAGCTTCAAAGTAATCCATAAGAGAGTATGGAGTTTCACCAGGCTTTTTGCCGGTAAGATGTCTGGAGTAATTTTCTATTCCTTTGCAGATTCCTGTAGTCTCAAGCATCTCCAAATCAAATTCTGTCCGCTGTTTGAGTCGGTTGTATTCCACGATTTTTCCCTCTGCTTCAAACTCTTTCAGCCTCTCATCCAACTCCTCTTCTATACTCTTGATAGCTTCTGCCATTTTCTCTTTTCCTACTATGAATTGATTGGCGGAGTAAATTGTTATTTCATTTAGATTGTCTATTTTTTTATTGGATATAGGCTCATAAGCTGTAATAGATTCTACTTCATCTCCAAAAAATTCTACTCGGTAATATACTTCGTCACTGTATGCCGGATATATATCTATCACCTCACCTGATACTCTGAAATCTCCTATATCAAAATAGTCATCATTTCTTTTATATCCCATATCTACAAGTTTCATCAAAAGTTTTTTCCTGTCATACTCTTGGGAGACTTCTATCTTTTGCACTATCGTTTTATAATCTTCGGGACTTCCCAAACCATAATTGGCTGACACTGATGCTACTACGATCACATCATCGTGACTGAGTAAGGAAGCTGTAGTACTGAGTCTCAATCTCTCAAGCTCCTGATTTACTGAGCTGTCTTTTTCAATAAACAGATCTTGTCTGGGTATATAGGCTTCAGGTTGATAGTAGTCATAGTAACTAATAAAATACTCTACATGATTATTGGGAAAAAATGAGCGAAATTCACTATACAGCTGAGCTGCCAGAGTTTTATTGTGTGTCATAATAAGTGTTGGCATTTGAAGCTTTTCTATAATCTTTGCCATTGTAAATGTCTTGCCTGAGCCGGTAACTCCAAGCATAGTCTGATATCTGTTCCCTTTTTTTATCGATGCATACAGTTTATCTATAGCTTGTGGCTGATCTCCTGCCGGAGAGTAAGGACTTTGTACTTTAAATTTCGCCATTAACATACACCTTGTTTATTTATTTTATCTGTTTCGCTATTATATCGCAGGAAATAAGTGTTTGAAGGAGAGTAGATGGATTCATTAGAGAGACTCAAACTGAAGATGGAAAAATGGAAAGAGACAATTGAGAGTCTAAAGAGGGAAAATGATAGATTGAAAGCTGAGCTTGAAAAAAAAGGCAGTAAAATTGTAACTGATTGCTCTGAACTTGAAAAAGAACTACTGGAAAAAGAGAGAGTAATAGAGGAGTTACGAAAAGAGCTTGATGTAAAAGATGCAGAGATAGAAGCTATTATAGATAAAGTTGAAGAATTAATCGAGTAGTGGGAGAATAGAATATGACAGAAATAACACTAAGTATAAACGGTGTCAAATACAAAGCAAAAAAACTTGATGAAGAGTTTGCCGAATTTATAGAAAAGAGTCTCAAAGAGTCTGGATTGAGTCTTGAAGGTGATAATAGTGCCGAGAGACTCTTTATTGCATATCTTCGTCTTGCAGGTAAATACCATATGCACGAAAGAGAAATAGAAGATATCATTGAAGAAATTGAAAGTCTGTAAGTTTATTTAAGAAAAATATAAGCAAAAGTGAGTCATAATAATACTGACCTAATAGGTTACAACAAATTATAAGGAGTTACTCATGAAGAACATGAGAAGCGGTTTCACAATGATCGAATTGATCTTCGTTATCGTAATTATCGGTATTTTGGCTGCAGTAGCTATCCCAAAACTAGCTGCTACAAGAGATGATGCTAAAACATCTACAGAGATGAATAACTTGGCTACTTGTATCAATGATGTAGGTACAAGCTTTACATCAAGAGGAACAGAGGATAACAGTACAGCTGCTTGTAGAAACTTGAAATGTTATTATGTATCTACTGGTAGTAGTGCAACAGATGGTAATATTACAGTAACATATGGAAGTGGTACACTACCTTCATACTGTGCAACTGTTAAGACAGCTGTAGAAGCTAAAGATATGAATGGTACAAAAGTATTTGGTGGTAACAACGTAGAGTATTAATATATTTCTACTTGTGTAGCTATGCATTATGCTAGTGCATAGCTACTTATAAATATAAACGGAGCTCAGGATGAAAAGTGCATTTACATTGGTTGAGCTCATCTTCACAATAATAATCATAGCTCTCTTAGCATCAATAGCTATCCCTAAATTTAATGCTACAAAAGATGATGCAAAGACTTCTACAGTTGTTACTCAATTATCAGATTGTATCTCATATGCAGGTGCAAAATATACCGGTATAGGTTTAATTAGTCTGGATGCCACTGATTGCAAGATGGCAAAGAAATGTTTTGATATAACTATTAAAGATAATGATCCAAAATCAGGCGAAGTTATTGTCAAGTCTGGCTCAGGTGTCACTGATGCTGAAGACAAAGATAAACAGTATTGTAAGCGTGCCTATATAATTTCTGACAGGAACAGTCTATCATCATCGAGTGGTAAAAAACACGATTTTGGTGCTACACATGTAGTCTATGATAATTAGATGAGCATGATGCTTTATCCAATTATAAGGATAAAGCATTTATCTCAGATATCAAGGGTGTGGTATTTTTATTTTGGAATTCATTGATATAGCAATTAAGATTACAAAGAAAGATATTATAAATATATTACTAATAACTCCATAACTGTAAATTAGATAAAGTATCCACAACAGTATTGCACCAAGAGGTGTGGGTATGCCTTCAAAATATTTATCTACACTTCCACTCTCTACTTTGAGATTAAATTCAATTAATCTTCTTAATCCGCTTATAATATAGAATATGAATACCATTCCAATAATAACTTCTTGTATTAGAGTATTTTTATCCAATGCAAAGAAGAGTAGAAATGAAGGCATTATCACAAAAGATAAAAAATCAGCAAAACTGTCTAACTGTATGCCAAACTCAGTAGATAGATTATACTTTCTAGCTACTTTACCATCAGCTATATCTAAAGCTCCTGCTATCCAGGCTAAGATTATTGCAGTAAAAAATTCTCCCTTTGTTATCATATACATAGCTATTAATCCACTAGTGATATTGCCAAATGTTATGAGATTGGCGATATTAAATCGATTGTTTTTATCAAAAAGATTCATATTTACTCCATTTTTTTGGATATTATACAATAGTATTGGTTATTGGTTATTGGTTATTGGTTATTGGTTATTGGTTATTGGTTATTGGTTATTGGTTATTGGTTATTGGTTATTGGTTATTGAATGTCATATTATAAAATAGAAGGATATGGTATGATTTTTACTCCCAAACAGATTGCAATTATTGGTCCTACAGCATCAGGCAAGAGTGCTGTGGCTATAGAAGTATCAAAAAGATATGATTGTGCAATTTTGTCGGTTGATTCTTTGTCTGTATATAAAGAGATAGATATAGCTTCTGCAAAACCAACTCTCAAAGAGAGGGAGAATATACCCCATTTTGGTATAGATTTGATATATCCGGACGAATATTTCAGTGCCGAATTGTTTTCTCTTGAGTATCAAAAAGCACTTGATTATTGTAAAAGATATAAAAAACATCTTATTTTGGTGGGAGGCAGTAGTTTCTATCTAAAAGCATTGATTGATGGTCTGAGTCATTTGCCTGATTTTTCTGACAAAATAGAAAAAGAGGTAAAAGATATTATGAATAGAGGCTTAAAGTATGCTTATGAATATTTGTATAATTTAGACTCTGATTATGCTTTGGGTATTAAAAGCAGTGACAGATACAGGATAGAAAAAGCCCTGCTTATAAATATAGGCAGTGGTATGAGTGTAAGCAGATATTTCAAAAAATATCCGCCTGTATCCAAGGTAGAGGGTAATATATCTTTGGTATCCATAGAGACAGACAAAGAGATACTAAGAGAGAAAATAGTCTCAAGAACAGATAAGATGATAGAGAGCGGATTGATAAATGAAGCAGGATATCTAGAAAGAAGATACAGCAGAGATTTGACTTCTATGAAAGCTATAGGTATCAAAGAGGTATTGGATTATTTTAATGGTAAATATGATTTCAATCAGATGAGAGAAAAGATTATAATAAATACGGCAAGATTGGCAAAACGCCAGAGAGTATTTAACAAATCCCAGTTTTGTGATATCAAGAGTCGTAGTATTGATGATATAATGGATTATCTAGATAGCCATTTTTAGATATACAGCTTTAGTTTTTTAGCTTTTGGATATACTATTTTTGTCAAAATATGATTATAAATTCAATAAGGTGAAATATGAGTGATATTGATTATAAAAGTGAAATTGAAAGAATCAAAAAAGAGTGTGGTGTGACGGTAGTAGCACATTTTTATCAAAGAGATGAAGTGTTTGAGATGGGAGATATTACAGGAGACAGTCTAGAACTTGCCAGGAGATGTAAAGAAGAGACAAATCCGTGGATTGTGTTTTGTGGTGTGGGTTTTATGGGACAGAGTGTCAAAATAATAGATCCTTCCAAAAGAGTATTGATGCCCAAAATCGCATGTTGTGCGATGGCAAGGATGATAGATGCCAGTTATTTTGATGACAGTGTGGAATTTATGGAAAAACACGGTATCAAAAAAGAGAATATTCTGCCTGTTACATATATCAATTCTGATGCGACAATCAAAGCCAGAGTAGGTCAGATGGGAGGTTTGGTATGCACCAGTTCCAATGCCTCCAAGATTATTTCAAAAGCATTGGATAGTGGTAAAAAGATACTCTTTGTTCCTGATAGATGTCTAGGGCAGAATATTGCCATAGATATGGGATTGAAATCATGCGTAATAGGTGACGGTAGTAATCCCAAAGATGCTGATATTATCTGTTTTGATGGTTTCTGCTCTGTGCATCAGCTCTTTACACCTGCTGATGTGGAATTTTACAGAAACAGATATCCTGATATCAAAATAGCAGTGCATCCGGAGTGTGACCCCAAAGTGACTGCATTGGCTGATTTTGTAGGTTCTACATCGCAGTTGATAAAATATATAAAGAGTTTAGACCCTGAGCAGAAAGTGGCTGTAGGAACAGAATACAATCTTGTAAATAGACTGAGAGATAAAAATACCTATGTGCTATCATCAACCAAGCCGGAGTGTCCTACTATGAATGAGACTACACTTGAAGATTTGTATAAAACTATGAAATCTATTGAAGATGGTGAACCTCTCAATGAGATATTTGTAGATGACAATACAGTCAAATATGCAAGAGTTGCACTTGATAGAATGTTAGATATAAAATAGGAGACAATGTATGAAAGTAGTCCAGATGCTCAAAGCAGACTTTATCCGTGCAATGGTGGCTGAAGATGTAGGAAGAGGTGATCTTTTTGCCAGAGTTTCAGATGGTAAACAGATTACATCTTTTGTATTGGCAAAAAGTGAAGGAGTATTTGCCGGCAGAGAATATATAGAAGTAATGGGTAAAATATTTGAGCTTGATTTTAACTGGATGATAGAGGATGGTGAGAGCTTTAAAAAAGGAGATATACTTTTTGAAGTATCATCTGATGATTCCAGACATCTGTTGTCGCTTGAGAGAACTATTTTAGATATTGCATTACATGCCAGTGGTATAGCTACAAATACATCCAAATTTGTAGAAAAAATATCCAAGTATGACTGTATGCTTCTGGATACAAGAAAAACAAGACCTATGCTCAGGGAGTTTGAGAAATATGCTGTCAGATGCGGTGGAGGAGTCAATCACCGCATGGGACTTGATGATTGTTTGATGTTGAAAGATACACATCTTAAAACTATAGATGATTTGAGTGTTTTTATGAAAGAGATTAGAAAAAAAATCCCATTTACCGCCAAAATAGAGATAGAGTGTGAAGATATTGAAACAGTCAAAACAGCTATGGAAGCAGGAGCTGATATAGTAATGTGTGACAATATGGATATAGATACTATTAAAGAAGTGGTTAAATTAAGAGATGAAAAATATTCTCATATACTGCTTGAAGCAAGTGGCAACATTACTTTAGAGAGTGTAGAAGAGATAGCTTCTACCGGAGTAGATGCAGTAAGTTCCGGAAGTATCATACATCAGGCTACTTGGCCTGATTTGTCTATGAAAGTCAAATAATGAATCAAGAAGAGCAAGAAGAGTATTTAAGTGTATGTAGAGATAAGTTTGTAAAGATATTAGATGATTATGAGAGTGTAACTGTGCTTACGCATATCAACCCTGATGCTGATACTATCGGCACAGCACTCGGATTGGCATCTTTGCTCAGAGAAAATGGTAAAAGAGTAGAGGTAGTCAATGTTTCTGCCAATATTCCTAAAAATCTTGATTTTTTAGAAGGATATGAAAAAATAAAAAAGAGAGTAGAATACAAAAATTCATTGTTGATTAGTTGTGATTGTGGAGATGAAAAAAGATTAGGCATAGATATATCTGGCAGAGAACTTGTAAATATAGATCATCACTCAGGTAATACATCATACGGTTTGCTTAATATAGTACTTCCTCATGCGGTATCTGCTTCTGAAGTAGCTTACAGGTTGATAAAGCCGATAATAAAGATGAACAAAAGTGCAGCAGAAGCATTTTATACGGCTCTTATGTCAGATACAAGAAATTTTACAACCGGCAGTGTGTCTGCCAAGACATTTGAAATAGCACTGGAATTGATAAAAGCAGGAGCCAATCCAGGCTATATATCCAGAATGCTTATTTTAAGACGCTCATTATCTTCTTTGCGTCTGCTGTCGTGTGCTTTGTCAGATTTGGAATTGTTTGAAAATGGTAAAATAGCTGTTATGAGAATAAGCAAAAGTGATATTCAAAAAACAGGAGCATTACCAAGTGATTTGAATGGCATTGTAGATTATGGTCGCTCTCTTGTAACTGTAGAGGTTGCCATACTTATTGTAGAATATGAAGCAGAGATAAGGGTTTCTCTTCGCTCTAAAGAAATAAATGTGCAATCTATTGCTCAGGCCTTTGGTGGGGGTGGACATATTAATGCTTCAGGATTTACAAAAAAAGGGATTGATATGAATGAATTGTGTAAAGAGATTATAAAATTGACAAAATTTGAAATAAACAGAGAAAAGGTTTATAAAATATGAGAAGATATGGTAGAAGAAGACGCTCAAAAGCACCGGTTTTTATATTTTTACTGCTTGTGGTGGCAGCAGTGGCAGGAGGTTTTATCTATCTTTCGCCCAAATTTGAAAGAACAGGACCAGAGATAGATGCCCCAAAAGAGATGTTTTGGAATAAAGACAAGAGTATAAATATCACCCTCAAAGATAATGTGGGTATAAAAGATTATCAGGTGACTCTCAGTGACGGTAACAGACAAGTTGTTGTCGCTTCCGGGAGCTTTGCCATTCCTCCAAAAGATACTATGATTACTGTCAATATTCCTGAAAAGACGGGATTGGACAAATCAAAATCTTTTTGGATGATGAGAATTACTGTAACAGATACCAGTATGTGGAATCTGCTTAGGGGTAACAGAGCATCAAAAACTGTAAAGCTTTTGGTAGATACAGTGCCACCTGTTGTCGGTATCGTCTCAAACAGTCCTTCTATTGTCCAGGGAGGTAGTGGACTTGTTGTTTTTCATGCCAGTGATAAAAATCTAAAAGATGTGTATGTAGAAGCAGGAGGTGTCAAGTTTGAGGTTTTGCCTTATAAAAAGAGGGGATTTTATGCTACGCTTGTGGCATGGCCTTTTAGAGTCAAAGATTTTTCTGCCAATGTTATAGCCGAGGACAGGGCAGGTAACAGAAAAATAGTATCTATACCGTTTGAATTGATGCCAAAAAGATACAAAGTTTCATGGATAGGATTGAGTGACGGCTTCTTAAATGGTAAAATCAAAGAGGTTGCATCTACTGACCCTGATATCCCACATTATGGAAGCAAACTCAAAATTTTTAAAGCTGTAAATGAGGATATGAGGAAAAAGAATGAAAAATTAATACACACTCATACAAGAAAACCTACTCCTGTAAATTATGACAAATGGAGATTGAGAGCCTTTTATCCTCTAAAAGGTGCCAAAGTAGTAGCATATTTTGGAGATGAGCGACACTATTACTATAAGGACAAACGAAAAGAAGTTTCTCATTCGTGGCATCTTGGATATGATTTGGCAAGTGTATCTCATGCTCCTATATACAGCTCAAACAGAGGGACTGTTGTATTTGCCGGATATAACGGAATATATGGCAATATGCCAATTATTGATCACGGATTTGGATTATATACACTATATGGACACTGCTCTTCTGTCTTTGTAAATGAAGGAGACAAAGTAAAAGCCGGTGAAGTAGTGGCAAAAACCGGAAAAACAGGTTTGGCACTTGGTGATCATCTTCATTTTGGTATGCTTATACAGGGGGTTGAAGTGTGGCCTATGGATTGGATGAAAAGAAACTGGATAAAAAGTCATATCGACAGAGTATTCAAAGAAGCAGACAGGGTTATAAGAAGCAGGTAAGTTTGGATATAATAACTGAAAGTTAAAGAGAATTTATTTCTTAAAAAGAGTGTAATATGTTTCAAAGAACTATAAAAAAGAGTGTAGAAGTAGTCGGTATCGGTTTGCACAAGGGAGAATCTATAAGATTAAAAATAGAGCCTCTTGACAGTGACAGCGGTATTATATTTTATCGCAGAGATTTGGGTACGACTATAAAATTAAGTACAGATTCTGTTGTAGATACAAAAATGGCTACTGTCATAGGTAATGACAAAGGGTATATATCTACAATAGAACACTTTTTATCTGCCGTATATGCTTATGGTATAGATAATATGCGTGTGGTAATCGAAGGTAATGAGATGCCTATTATGGATGGCAGTGCAGGCTCTTTTTGTCTTTTGTTGGATGAAGCAGGTATCGCAAAACAGACATCGCCCAAAAAGGTTTTGAAAATATCCAAATCTATAGAGGTAAGAGATGGTGACAAATTTGTAAGATTTGAGCCATCTGAGACACCCTTATTTGATTTTGCAATAGATTTCAAACATCCGGCTATTGGCAAACAGAGTTATAAATTCAATTTTACAAAAGAAGCATTCAAAAGTGAAATAGCCAGAGCAAGGACTTTTGGTTTTGCACGAGATATACAGTATCTTCAGAGTATAAATCTGGCACTTGGGGCAAGTTTGGATAATGCAATAGGCTTGGATGAGCATACTATCTTAAATCCTGAAGGTTTAAGATATCCTGATGAGTTCGTAAGACACAAAATACTTGATGCCATGGGTGATATGATGGTCACAGGTTACAATATAATAGGCAGATACAGCTCATTTGCAGGTAGCCACTCTCTCAATCATCAATTGACCAAAAAGATTTTTGCCGACAGTAGCAATTATGAGATAGTATCTTTGCAAAATATTGCTGACAGTAAGATATTTGAGAGTGCATATAGTTATACATTAGGCATTAGGCATTAGGCATTGGGCATTGGGCATTGGGCATTGGGCATTGGGCATTGGGCATTGGGCATTGGGCATT
>WFNP01000077.1 GCA_015488535.1 Nitratifractor sp. | reverse complement strand
ATATTACAGTGAATGGTAACACTGATAAGTTTAAAAACAATTCGCCAAAAATTAATAAAAATTCTTTATTATATGATGTTGATTTTGATAATACATCACAAAAAATAATTACACAGATAAAATTTTCTTCGCCAGTTACATTGAAAAATATTCGATTTAGAGATATAGACTCAGGAAGTTGGAATGATAAGATAGTAATTTATGCAAAAGACAGATATGGCAATAAAGTAGCTCCTACAAATATAATAAGAGGTAGTAGAGTAACAGATTTAGGAAATGATGCATATGAATCTGATGGAAGCGGTTATTTATATGCAGATGATGATAGAGGATATTTAACATTTGATTTAGAAAATATTATTGAATTTGATTTTAATTATACTTCAGGTAGTAGTGCAGATAGTAATCCTGGAGAGCAATTATTGTGGATAGATGATTTAAATATCACTATAGATAGGGATAAGGATGGCATAACAGATGAAAATGATATAGATGATGATAATGATGGTATAAAAGATATAGATGAATATAAGAATATAATTAGTATTACAAATAATAGCTCTGGAACAATTCCGGATAATGGTGAGATTAGTGGGAATTGTTTGGATAGGTTATTTAATATAGTGGATATAGGTAAAGTTAATTATTTAAGAATAGATGTAGATATAGATCACAAATATAGGAGTGATTTGGATGTATCTTTGATAGCTCCAAATGGAATAGAAGTTGATTTATCAAGTGATAACGGAGCAGTTGACAATTGGTTTTTTGTAACATATTATAAAAATATAAAAGCATATTTCGAAGATAATGCTACTGAAAACATAGTAAATTATAATCAAGATATGAATACTATGACAGTAATTCAACCTGAGGGATTGTTAAGTGATTTTAAAGGTATAGATTATAATGGTACTTGGGTGTTACATATGTGTGATGATGAATATGGAGGAGTAGGTGTATTTAATAGTGCTACATTACATATTATAGAAAAACAAGACAGTGATGATGATAGTATAAGTGATGATTTTGATTTGGATAGTGATAATGATGGAATACCAGATAATATAGAAGCTCAAGATACAGTGAATTATATAGCTCCAAGTGGTATAGATAGTGATAATGATGGATTGGATGATAGTTATGATATAGATAATGGTGGCACTTATGTAACATTACCAAATAGAGATAGAGATACTAAAAGAGATTTTATAGATAGTGACAGTGATAATGATGGATATGATGATTGTGAAGAGGGTAATACTAATGCAAACTGCTCAAATATTGTTGTAGGTTACAATGGTTTGTCAGAGTGGGCAGAGACAAGTGATGATTATAGTGATGTAAACGGAAATGTAGATGAGCCAAATCCAGACTCTGGCAATGGTAATTTGAAAGATGAGTATTCAGGTAATAATGAGGCAGCTTATAGAGAATTTCTATGCGGAAAAGGTAATTTTAAAATCACAGCATATAACTGGAGATTGATTAGTATGCCATGTGATACCGGTTCTTTGACAATTAGTGAGCTTTTTGGCTCTACATTGGGAGAGTATGGAGATGATAAGCATTGGGTGATGTATAAACAGACCGGTAATGATAATTATGAAGTAAATTCATCTCATGATAATACTGAAAAAGAGATGTTGTCAGCCGACAGCACACTGGAGCAGGGTAAAAGCTACTGGATAATAGCAGATGCCGACCATATAATAAATATAGACAAAACATTGAGTGGGTTGTCTCCTACGACAGTAACTTCTAGTTCTTCTGTTGGAATAGATGATATTAATTTCACTAAAATATATATATCTGATTTACCCAGTAACTCTAGTATAAATTATAAAAAATATATGACTGGCAATGTATTTCCATATAGATTTGATGTATCAGATTTATACTTCAAGCATGGGAATATGAGTTATTATCCTATGGGGGATAACAATATTACAGGATATACCAGTTCGGTAGTCTATGTGCATGACAGTAACAAAACTGATGGAGTAGATGGATATGTGGCTATAGATCCATCGACTCCAGGATTTGGTGGAGAGATTCAAGTTATGGAAGGATTTTTTATAAAATTAGAAAAAAGCTCTTCTACCGATACAAACAGTTTGGCATTTCCTCTGGAGATGCAAAATGAAAATTGATATGAAAGGAGTCTATTTATGGCGAGTGGTTGGGGTTGTCAGCATCAAATTGTAAATGAAAAAAAAGAGGATTGGTGCAGACTGCTTAAACATATATGCGAACCTGGATGCAAAGGTTGTGTATTGTATGGGCATGGTATGTTTGTAACAAATGAGACTCTTTTAAATGAGAAAGAGGAGAGAAAAGTAAAAAAAAGGAGTGATAATCCTTTGGCTGGAAGATAGTTATATCTTATCCCAGCTTTTGTGTGTTACTATCTTTAGGGCTTCAATTACAGGGGTATTTGTATCTATATTATAGATAGTGTAGATATTCTCTATCAAGGTTTGAATATTTAGATTGATAAAAGCTTTTTTTAGAGTATTAGAGTTTTTATCTTTGCTGATGGCATATCTTAATTGAAGAGTCTCTATATCATATCTTCTTAATATATTATATGAAAACTCTTCAAATCTTTTATAATCACTATTTATAAAATCATCTATAATAATATCTATCAAATCATTTAAAGACCTCAACGGCACAGAGTAAAATAGCATTATAGCCGGAGTTGGAGTAGGGGATTGGATAGCTCCTATATAGACTCTTGCTGCTTTTTCGGTAGGGGCATACAGGTTTGTGCGTAAGCCAATAAATCCTATATCACTGTGATAGTGTCTGCCACACCCTTTGAGACAACCACTAAATCCTATTGATATATTAAGCTCTTTTAATCTTTGGGTTGGAAGTAACTCTATATCTCTTTTGATATCCCACAACGATAATGGGCAGTATCTGGCACCTGCACAGGCTGTAACTTGCAACTCTTTTTTAGTATTTGATTTGGATTCTATTACATATATTGATTGTTCAGGCGATAATCTGATAATATCTCCGTTTTTTGCTATATCTATAATCTCATCAGCTCCAAATTCACCATAAAATCCTCTTTTGATTTCTATATTTTTATACTCTTTGGAGCTTAAAGTAGAACTCTTCATCAATAATTTACCCTCCTCTTCAAGAGGGTAGGGGTAGTATTTTGAGATTAACTCTCTGATTTTTGGCATACCAATAGCCTCTATTAGATGATATAGTCTGGCTTTTGAGCGAGATTCTCTCAATCCATACTCTTTATAGATGGTAGCTATTGCCATAAATATATCTACAGCTCTGTTTGGCTCTATAAAAATATTGGCTGATTTTGCCACTTCGCTATTTTTGCCACCAAGATATATATTAAATCCCAATCTATCATCTTTTTGTGATAAAGCCATCAACAAATCATTACCCCATGGATTAAATTGTGGATACTCTACCCCTATAATAGCAGTGTTGAATTTGCGAGGAATGACTCCTATCCACTCTTTTTTATGTAAAATGATATCTCTTATTTGATTGATTATTGGATAGATATCTATTTTAGAGTATGGAGATATCTCATCTAAAGGGTCTGTAACTATGGCTCTGAAATTATCTGTAAGTGTCTGATAGCTATCTATACCAAGAGATATAAGTTTGGAGTATATATCATATACACTATTTGGCTTAATATTATGCAACTCTATTTGGGCTCTTGCCGTAGTAATGATAGATAAATTATACTCTTTGGCTATTTGAGCAATATTTAAAAGATGATGAGGTGAAATTCTGCCACCATCTACACGGAGGCGGAGCATATATATATCTGGTCGTAGTTTTATATTATAAATTCCAAAATTTTTTAGATAAAATCTTGTCTGCTCATCTATGTTTTTATAATCAAGAGTAGCTAAACTATTCTCAAATTCAGCAGGTAGTAACTGCTGTTTATATCTCTCTATTTTACTCAATTTCATTATAAAACCTTATCAATACCAATATATATTATCAAATAGACCAATAATTATATAAACTTCGTTATTATTACACACTTTTATACATTAAGGTATATATCTATGAAAAAAATTTATTGTGTTATATTACCGATAGTTGCTATTACTGCATTACAAGCCAATAAACCAAGCGGTGAGAAGGTATTTAAAGAGTATTGTTGGGGTTGTCATCACCAGAGTGCCGAGGCGTTTGGACCATCATTTAAAAGCATTGCCAATAAAAGAAACAAAGCTCAAATTATGGCTCAAATTGCAGACCCTGAGCATACATACAAAAGTTTGGGGTATAAAAGAAACTCTATGCCATCATTTTCAGATTTGAATGAGAGTGAATTGAGAGCCATTACAGATTATATTATGAGTTTTAAGGATAAAAAATAATGTTTAGATTGAGTAATTTGATATCTTCTGTAATAGAGGATAAACCATCAAGAGTATTAAACGGCTCCATTGCCATTTGGAACTTTACCAATAGATGCAATTTGGCTTGTAAGCACTGTTATAGTTATGCCGACCCAAATAGTGAAGATTACCTAAGCACTGAGGATATAATCTCTACAATCCCAGAACTTATCAAAGGTGGTATTAAATTTGTAATATTCTCAGGTGGTGAGCCACTGATTAGAAAAGATATATTTGAGATATCTTCAGCTATGCAAGAAGCTGGAATTATTACATATCTATCTACCAATGGATTATATATAAATGATAAAAATGTAGATGATATTATTAAAACTTTCAATTATATAGGTATCAGTATAGATGGTATAGAAAAAATCCACGATGATTTTAGAGGAATGCAGGGGGCTTACAAAAAAAGCATAGATGCAATCAAACTTATCCAGGCACACGGTGGGAACGCCGGTATCAGATTTACTCTTACTAATGAGACAAAAGATAGCTTTTATTCTATATTTGAACTTGCCGAAGAGATAGGAGTAGATAAGATATATATATCACATCTTGTATATAGCGGTAGGGGATTGGAAAATCTTATGATGGATATATCACATCAAGAAAGAAGAGAGTTTGTAAATTTTATTATCAACAGAGCATTTAGATATTATCGTGAAAAGAGGAATATAGACATAGTTACTGGTAATATGGAGATGGATGCAATACTCTTTTTAGAGAGATTTTCAGAGCTTTATCCAGACAAAAGAGAAGAGATGATAAAAAGATTAAAAGAGTGGGGTGGTAACAGTGCAGGTAGAAGATTGGTAAATATAGATTGGAGAGGCAATGTCAAACCTGACCCATTTTTTCCATTTGTAGTTGGGAATATTTTAGATAAGCCATTTAGCCAAATATGGCTCGATGAAGATAATGAAATGCTAACTAAATTAAGAGATTATCCAAGAGAGTTGGGTGGTAAATGTGCAGATTGTAAAGTGATTGATATTTGTAACGGAGGCTCAAGGAGTAGAGCTTATGCTATCAGTGGAGATTTGTGGGATGAAGATCCATCTTGTTATTTGGGTAATTCTGAGAGGAGTATAGATGGGTAAAGTATATCTGACCGGAGCAGGTCCAGGGGATAGAGATTTACTTACAATAAAAGCCCTTAGAGTTATTCAAAATGCAGATGTAATAATTTATGACAGGTTGGCAAATCCGGATATATTGGAAGATGCCAAAGATGGATGTAAATTTATCTATGTAGGTAAAGCAGATTCTCATCACACTCTGCCTCAAGATGAGATAAATGAAGTAATTTATCAAGCATCACTTGAGTATGAAAATGTTGTTAGATTAAAGGGGGGAGACCCTTTGGTATTTGGAAGAGGTGGAGAAGAGGCTCTCTATTTAAAAGAACGAGGAGTAAAATTTGAATTTATTCCAGGTATCACATCAGCTATTGCTGTGCCGGAGTATGCCGGTATTCCAGTAACCCACAGAGGAATTACAGTTAGTTTTAGAGTAGTTACCGGACATGAAGCAGCAAAAGAGAAATCTCAAATACCTTGGGAGAATTATAAGAGTGATGATACAATCATCTTTTTGATGGGATTACACAGATTAAATCATATTGTCCAAAAACTTATAGAGATAGGCAAACCAAAAGATTTTCCAATAGCAGTAATTAGTCGTGGAACTTGGAGTGATGAAAAAACAGTAGTAGGCACACTTGATGATATTTATGAAAAAGCCAAAGATTTACCAACTCCGGCGTTGATTATTGTAGGTAAAGTTGTAGAGTTGCATAAAGATTTGAGTTGGTTTGAAAAATAGTAAAATTATTTCAGATAAAAATTATCTGATTTTACCAATAATCTATTATAATATTAGAAAATAACTATTTAAGAAAGGAATGTCTTGGTTATGTATGATTTAAAAGATATCCAAATGTTTTCCAAGCTTTCCGATAAGCATCTGTTTGAAATAAGAAATAATTCGATAGAGAGAAGCTTTACAAAGGATAGTATAGTCTTTTATGAGGGTGATAAGGGAGAGTATTTTTATGTTTTGCTTGAAGGAAAAATAAAGCTATATAAAACATCTCCAAAAGGGACTCAAATTGAGATAAACAGACTTGAAGCTCCTGCTATCGTGGGTGAGTATGCCTGTTTTGAGAGAATGCCCTTTCCTGCTACATGTGAATTTATAGAAGATGGCAAAATGGTTATGATACCTTACAAATATATATACAAATATCTTGAAAATCCTGACTTTTCTTTGGAGATGATAAAATCACTTACTTCAAAGATAATGGTATTGTCTGCTTTGGTACATAAAGAGACAATATACTCATCAGAAGCAAAAGTTGCCAAGATTTTATTAGAAAACAGTGAAATATTTAGAAAACTAAAATATAATGAAATTGCTTCTATTTTAAATCTAACGCCAGAGACTCTATCTCGCATATTAAATAAATTGAAAAAAGAGCAGATTATAAAATCTGATAATAACCATGGTATTGAAATATTAGAACCAGATGCTTTAGTTATGACAATAGAGAGTAACAAGGTAAAAAAATGCACTGATTGTATCAGTGATTTTAAAGCTAAAATGGGACTTTGAAGATGAAGATTTGGTGTAAAATCAAATCTTCATCTTATCACTAAATTATATTGCCGTAATTACTTTCCCACTCTTTAAAAGCAGGGTCAAAATATTTGATTCTCTGTTTTTTGAACTCTCTTGTAGAGTATAATTTACCATACTCATTAAGCCCACTCTCTTTGGCTATCTCATCTATAATCTCTTCACACTTTTCTATACTTTTGGCATGAACCATAGCAAACAGATTATATGGCCAATTTGGAAATTTTGGTCTCAGATAGCAGTGGCTTACAGCACTAAATTCAGCTATCTTTTTACCTATCTCTTCACCCTTGTCTTCTGGCACACTCCATACACTCATAGCATTAGCTGTAAATCCGGCTTTTCTATGGTTGAGGATTGTTGCAAATCTACGCATTACTCCGGCTTCTTGTAACTGTTTGGCAATATCAAACAGCTCCTCATAATCCATATTTAACTTTTTGGCACTCTCTTTAAAAGGCTCTGATATTATCGGTATATCTTTTTGCAACTCTCTGATTACTGCGAAATGTTTAGCTTTGAGTTTAATATCTTTATACTCTTTTTTATGCATCTTCTCTTTTTTTGCTTTTTTACCTGTGGTATCAAGTTTGACTGATATTTTAAACATTTTTAGAGTAGGTAAAATAATATAATCATTAGCATTTGTCAAAGATGCCAATTTCTCTACGGTCTTTTCAAGTCCAAGCTTAGAATCAGGAGCCGTAGCTATGGTAAACCATAAATTAAAATCGTGATTTCTCTCATAGTTATGGCTTACTCCAGGGTGTCTGTTTATAATTTGGGCTGCTTTTTCTATTTTGTCAGGAGATATTTTAAATGCTACCAACGAAGAGCTGTATCCAAGGCGTTTGGTATCAAATATGGCAGATGTCTGTCTGATAATACCCTCATCTTTTAATCTTTTTACAGTATCTATTACGCTATTTTCATCACTATTTAACTCATCTGCCAAAATCTTAAAAGGTTTGGCACTCAGAGGGAAAGAATTTTGCATCTTATATAATAACTCCTCTTGCATTGGTTACTCTCCTAAAATTAATTATTTGCATTTTACATAATATTTTATAGATATATGTTGATAATTGTCAATCTTTCAAGCTACATAGATACACAATATCGCTTATAATTATATTTTTTATACCTTTGATTGATATCTATCAACTATCACTTATCCAATATGAGTTAAAATCAAGCATTCCTTAACTATATAGGAGGTTTTATAATGGGAATGAATCGAAGAGATTTTTTGAAGAGTTCAGCAGCAGCCGCTGCTGCTAGTGCAGTAGGTATCTCTATTCCTGCTGAGTTGAGTGCAGCCGCTACTCAGGCAGAGCAGGGTTGGAGATGGGATAAAGCTCCATGCCGATTCTGTGGAACCGGTTGCGGTATTATGTTGGCAACTGAAAATGGCAAAATTGTAGCTGTAAAAGGGGACCCAGCTGCTCCGGTAAATAGAGGATTAAATTGTATCAAAGGATACTTCAATGCCAAAATTATGTATGGTGCAGACCGACTTAAAACACCGCTTCTTAGAATGAATGACAAGGGTGAATTTGACAAACACGGTAAATTCAAGCCAGTCAGCTGGAAGAGGGCTTTTGATGAGATGGAAAAACATATCAGAAAAGCACTCAAAGAGAGCGGTCCAGAAGGAGTTGCGGTATTTGCATCTGGTCAATATACGATTATGGAAGGATATGCTGCTCAAAAGATGATGAAAGCAGGATTCCGCTCCAATGCTTTTGACCCAAATGCAAGACACTGTATGGCGTCAGCTGTTGTAGGTTTTTATCAAACATTTGGAATAGATGAGCCAAGTGGATGTTATGATGATATTGAGCTTACTGATACTGTTGTAAGTTGGGGTTCAAATATGGCAGAGATGCACCCAATTTTGTGGTCAAGAGTATCAGATAGAAAATTATCAAATCCGGACAAAGTAAAAGTAGTAAATATCACTACATATAGAACAAGAAGCTCTGATTTGGCAGATTTTGAGATTATATTCAGACCAAATACAGACTTGGCACTTTGGAACTATATAGCTCACGAAATTGTATATAATCATCCAGAAGCCATTGATTGGGATTTTGTAAAACAGCATATTGTATTTGCCGTAGGTCCTGTAAATATCGGATATGGTATGAGAAGAAAGGGTGAAAAATCTTTGACACCTGAGCGACCAGATGGTTCAGCCGGTAAATATAGTGCCAAAGAGATGGAGATAATCCGCAAAGAGATGGCTAAAAAAGTATCTGACAGAGAAGGTCCGGCACTTGAGCCTTACGGATACAAGAGCGGTGATGAGATGAAAAACACTCCGGGAACATTAAAGCACTGGATGATTGGATTTGAAGAGTATAAAAAATCACTTGCTCCTTATACACTTGATTATGTAGCTCCACTTGTAAAGGGTGATCCAGATGAGGATTTGGAGGCTTTCAAGAAAAAGCTCAAAGATTTGGTAGCTCTGTATGTAGAAAAAGATAGAAAAGTGGTATCTTTCTGGACAATGGGTATGAACCAGCACACAAGAGGAAGTTGGGATAATACTCTAAGCTATAATGTCCATTTCCTACTAAATAAACAAGCTAAGCCTGGTAATGGTGCATATTCTCTAACTGGTCAGCCGTCTGCTTGTGGAACAGCAAGAGAGGTTGGAACATTTGCTCATAGATTACCGGCTGATATGATGGTAAAAAATCCAAAACACAGAAAAATTGCAGAGAAAAAATGGCAAATCCCTGAAGGCACACTAAACCCTGTGGGTAATCAGCATATTATGAAAATCCACAGAGATATCGAAGATGGTGTAGTCAAATTTGCTTGGGTAAATGTATGTAACCCATATCAAGACAGTGCAAGTGCAAGACACTGGATAAAAGCTGCTCGTGAGATGGATAACTTCATCGTAACATCCGATGGATATCCGGGAATTTCTGCAATGGTATCTGACCTTGTATTACCATCAGCTATGATTTATGAGAAGTGGGGAGCTTATGGAAATGCTGAAAGAAGAACACAGCACTGGAGACAGCAGGTAATTCCAGTAGGTCAAGCTATGAGTGATACTTGGCAGTGGGTTGAACTATCAAAAAGATTTACCGTAGATGATTTATGGGGACCATATACTCTAAGAAATGGTAAAAAGCTTCCTGATGTAAGAAAAGCAGCATACAAGATGGGATATAAGCCTGATACTACAATGTTTGAAATTCTGTATGCAAATGACAGAGCCAAAAAGTATAAGATAGATTTAAACAGCTTCCCTCAAAAAGGTTATGATAACTCTGAGTGCTTGGGGGATGCCAGAAATGTAGTAGGAAGTGATGGTAAAGTATTCAAAGGTTACGGCTTTATGCTTCATCAATACCTATGGGAAGAGTATGCTTGGTTTGGTAGAGGACACGGACATGACCTTGCAGATTTTGTAACATACCACAAAGTAAGAGGACTTAAATGGCCGGTTGTAAATGGTAAAGAGACATTCTGGAGATTTAATACCAAATATGACCCATATGCAGCAAAACATGCCAAAGAGGCAGGATTGAAAGATTTTGCATTCTACGGACCACTTGCTAAGAAATTGGCTCACGGAGACCTCAAAGGTATCAAAGATAAGAAAAAGACTTCTCTCGCAAACAAAGCCAAAATCTTTGCAAGACCATATATGGATCCACCAGAAGTGCCGGATAAAGAGTATGATACTTGGTTATGTACCGGTAGGGTATTAGAGCATTGGCACAGTGGAACTATGACTATGAGGGTGCCTGAACTATTCCGTGCAGTTCCTGAAGCATTATGTTATATGAATCCAAAAGATGCCAAAGCAAGAGGACTCAAAAACGGTGACCTTGTATGGGTAGAGTCAAGAAGAGGTAAAGTCAAAGTAAGAATTGAGACAAGAGGAAGAAACAGACCATCAAGAGGCTTAGTATTTGTGCCATGGTTTGATGAAAGAGTATTGATAAATAAAGTTACTCTTGATGCCACTTGTCCAATGTCTAAGCAGACAGACTATAAAAAGTGTGCAGTAAAAATCTATAAAGCATAACAAAGGATAGAGTGTGGCAAAGAAAGGTAAAAAGGTAGAGATAACATCTCGAAGGAGATTCTTTACCGATATTGCTTATAGTGCAGGTTTAGCGACAATGGGGGGATTGCTTTGGGCTGGTTATACACAAAAAGCCAAAAGCTCACCTCTTACGCTCAGACCTCCTGCGGCTCTTGAAGAAAAGGATTTTTTAAAGCTCTGTATCAAGTGTGGCTTATGTGCTGAAGCTTGTCATAACAGACCCAGCAATATAGACAGAGATACAGGCAAACCCAAAAAATCCACACTCAAAATGGCAAAGGCAGAGGATAATGTAACTATAGGCACACCTTTCTTTACACCAAGAGATGTCCCTTGCTATATGTGTGATGATATACCATGTGTAACAGTTTGTCCGAGTGAAGCTTTGGATATCACAAAAGTTACGAATAAAAAGACAGGCGAACTGGATTTTAAAATGATGGATATGGGATTGGCAGTAGTTGATTCCAATTCATGTATAGCATTTTGGGGTATTCAGTGCGATGCCTGTTACAGGGCTTGTCCATTGATGGATAAGGCTATCAAACTTGAATATGACAGAAATGAAAGAACCGGAAAACACGCCTTTTTAAAACCGGTTGTGAGTATGTATGATTGCACCGGTTGCGGTATGTGTGAGAATGCTTGTGTTACGGAAAAAGCTGCTATTTTTGTCTTACCCAGAGAGATAGCTTTGGGGAGGCCTGGTGATCATTATGTAAAAGGTTGGGATAAAAAAGACCAACAAAGGGTAGCAAACAGAGTAGATAAAGATATAACCACACACGATAAAAGAAGTGCCAAAAAGCCAGAAGATTATTTAAATAGAGAATTGGAGTATTGATATGAAGTGGAGTAATATTAAATATTTGGTATTTAGACGCTTTGTCCAAATTTCATTTCTGTTTCTCTATGCTATGGGTAATTATTATGGCTGGAAACTGTTGCAGGGTGATTTATCTTCGTCTATTTTGTTTGGAAAAATCCCACTTAGTGACCCTTTGGCTACTCTGCAGATACTTAGTACGGGTGCCTTAGTGGGTGCAAATGTTTTGGTGGGTGCTATGATAATATCTCTGTTTTACGGAATTATTGGCGGTAGAGCATTTTGTAGTTGGGTATGTCCGGTAAATATGGTTACAGATTTGGCTGCATGGCTTAGACGAAAACTGCTGATAGACAAAATAGAGAGAAAAATTTGGATTAGCAGAAATATTAGATACTATATGCTTGTTTTGGCTTTAATTGTATCTGCAATTTCAGGTATGGCAGCTTTTGAAGTGATAAGCCCTATCACCATACTAAACAGAGGCGTTGTTTTTGGTTTTGGTATGGGGGGAGGATTGTTAATAGCAATCTTTCTTTTTGACCTTTTTGTTGTAAAAAACGGTTGGTGTGGTCATATCTGTCCGCTTGGCGGTATGCATTCATTAATAGGTAAATACAGCATTATAAGAGTATCTCACAATAGCGATAACTGCACCCTTTGTATGAAATGCAAGGATGTATGTCCAGAGGTTGAAGTGCTTGGAATGATTGGAAAAAGAAGCGAATTTGTCTCACGCAAAGAGTGTACAAACTGCGGTAGATGTGTAGATGTATGTGATGATGATGCTTTAAATTTCCATTTGAGAAAATTTTTAGAAAAATAATGAGGGAGGATTTTAAAATGAGAAAATTCGCAAAACTCGCTCTTGTAGGAGCGATAGCGACTGCTTCTGCACTATATGCAGGAGATGTGGTAGATATAAATAAAGGTTTAAATGACCCTAAATTAATCAAAAAAGAGGATTTGGGTAATAAAAAAGTTGTTGATGATGTAGAGTTGGGACTCAGAAAAAGTGGATTAAGCAGTGCTGTAAATGTGCCTCAAGCCAAATATAACAGACCAGCACCGGGAGCGGCTAAAAGATTTGCCCGTTCATATGTAAATGCTCCACCGCTAATCCCTCACAGTGTAGATGGATTATTGCCAATTACAGCCAAAAATAATGCGTGTTTGGGATGTCATATGCCAGATGTTGCCAAAAGTGTAGGTGCTACTCCTATTCCAGAGTCTCACTTTACAGACTTTAGACCTAGCACATCACTCGATAAAAATGGGAATATTGTAAAAGATGGCAAAGTAGTAAAAAATGCATCTGATATAAAAATTGCAAAATTCAAGAAGCTCAAAAAGCTTAATCCTGCAAGATACAACTGCTCTCAGTGCCATGTGCCTCAGGCAAATGTGAAGCCATTGGTTGGCAATACATTTAAGCCGGTATTTGGTGATAAAGCATTGATGGAAAAATCCAATCTTCTTAAAGTAATTGATGAAGGTGTGAAGTAATTATGTCTTCAAGGCGTGATTTTTTCCGAACACTTGCAGGGAAAAAGAAGCCTAAAGAGGAGATAGTAGAGGAGGTTGCCATAGTGCGACCTCCCTACGCTTTGAGTGAATCTCTTTTTTTGAGTGTGTGTGTAGAGTGTGAGAGCAAAGCTTGTAAAACACATTGTGAAGAGGAGATAATAGTAATAAAGAGCGACGGCACCCCTACACTGAATTTGACTAAGAGAGGTTGCACATTTTGTGAAGAGTGTGCCAATGTGTGTGAAGCCAATGTTTTAGACAAAATAGAAGGCAAAGAGTCAATAAATGCAATATTTACTATTGATACAAATAACTGTCTGGCTCATCACGGCACGATATGCTTTTCTTGTAAAGAGCCATGTATCGATGATGCTATTATATTTGAGGGTATGTTTAATCCTGTAATAGATATGAATAGATGCACAGCTTGTGGCTTTTGTATGGGCAGATGTCCCACACTTGCCATATCGTATGAAGCTGTAAAAATTCCCAATATAGAGGAGAGTTAATGAGTGAATTGGAAATATTAAAGAGAGATTATCCAAATTTAATGAAACTATTTGATGATGAAGATTTAGATGAGAGAAGATATTTTGTAGTGATTGACCCAAATATAGAAGAAGAGGCTGATGAAGCAGATATATTTGACCCAACTGAATATAACTGGATGATATTTTTCCCGGAGAGAGTAAAAGAGACTCTTGGTGATGAACTATTTGGCACACTCTTTTCAGAGATTGAAAGTTTGGGAATTATTGAAGATATTTTAGATGATGGTGATGATTTGTTTGGCGTATTATCCAAATCAGATGAAGAGCAGATATCTAATCAAGTAATGCAAATTTTAGATAAATTGGCACTCAAAAGGCTTGAGGATATATCATGAGAGTATATAAACTTTTATTAATCTCCACTATTTTGAGTATCTTTTTGTCTGCTGCTGATATAATAAAGCCATTCAAAGAGTTAAAGGCAGATGGTGCAGTAAATGATATTGTAATTAGAAACAATAAATTAATAGCAGCCACAGACGGAGGCTCAATAATAGAGTATAATTTAAATGATTTCACTTCCAAAACCATTATACATCTTGCAAAAATAAAAGATTTTATGGGTGATGAGATAGATGATAAAATTTTTAGTATAGATTATACAGATGGTGTATATCTTATGAATGCTGACAGTGGAGAGGGTGGATTTGCCAAACTATCCATTATAAAAAATGGCAAAGTTGCCACACTGTTTGGAGCAGATAAAAGACTCGCTATCATAAAAGCCAAATTTACAGATAAAAATCATATATTCTTTGCGGATTTGGGAAGCACAATATACTATTATGATTTCAAAAATCACAAGATGATATATAGTAAATCTATAAGTGAATCCAAATTTTCAGATTTTGCACTCAATAATGATAAGAGTCAAGTTGTAATAGCTGATGAGAGCGGTATTTTAAAATTGGTAGATATCAACAGCGGTAAATTAATCAAAGAGATAAAAAGACAACACCTTGATAATGTCTTTAGTGTAGCTTTCCAAAAAAATTGGATTACAGGTGGAGGACAAGATAGAAGAGCATCATATTATAATGTGAAAAATGGAACTCATGGATATTTTAAAGGTAACTTTTTGGTATATGCTACGGCTATAAGCCCAAATGAAAAATATTTCCTTTATGCTATGGATAGTGATAACTCTATGAAGATTTATGATAGTGATACTCTAAGCCAAAAATATATTTTAAAGGGTCAAAAGAGTATTTTGACATCTGTTAAATTTATGGATAACAATACAATATTCAGTGCAAGTCATGATGATACTATTATGATGTGGAAATTAAATAAACAGGAGCAAAAATGAATATTTCAAGTATAGTAATACAGTGTCTGCCAAAATATTATGATGAGGTAGTTGAATGGTGTAATCAAAACAGTGATATATGTGAATACCACTTTGGAGATAAAGAAAAAGGTAAAATCATCGTTACAATTGAGGGAGCTGATGTAAATGAAGAGGTAGAAAAACTGTTGAAAATCCAACAAGCCCCTCATATAATCGCTGCCGATATGATGATGACATACCAAGAGGATTTAGATGATGCAATTAAAGAGCTTGAATCAGCAGAGGATGTGCCTGAATTACTAACCAAAGAGGATGTAGATCCAGATACTGTTGTTTATCACGGAGATTTGAAGAAGAAGTTATAAATATAAGCTTTTATTAACTGATGTTACGAATATCGCTTGAATTAATCTAGGACTTCAGTCCTACAAAATGCGGGGGGGGGTGAAACCCCGCCTCTAATGATATATTGTTCCATATAATTTTATGTGCGTAGGGTCAGTTATTTATCCATAAAAAACTTTATCTCTTCTCTTCTTAGTATTCTAATAGTGTTTGTAGTACCGGGTTTGCCTGAAGGGTCTCCGGCTGTCATAATATAGCTCTTTTCCATACAGAGTTTGCCACAATCTATACCCTCTCTTACTATTTCAGACATTGTCTGATAGAGATTATTTCTCTGTGGGATTACTGCGAGTATATTTACTCCCCATGATATTGATAACTCTCTTGCTACTTTTTCACTGTGAGGGACTGCATATATCTTTTTAGATGGTCTGTATCTAGATATTTTTTTAGCAGATTGTCCTGATGTTGTTACAGCAATAATTGCATCTGCATCTATATTTTTAGATAGTAGCACAACAGATTCATCTATCACATCCATATCATCAAAATATGAATATTTTTGAAATCTGTTATATTTATATATCTTTTCAGCCTCCTGTATGGTAAGAGACATAGTGTTGGCTGTCTGTATTGGATATTTGCCTATGGCACTCTCTTCTGAGAGCATCAGTGCATCTGAGCCGTCCAAAACAGCATTGGCAACATCAGATATTTCAGCTCTGGTGGCTCTGCTGGATTCTGTCATGGATAAGAGCATCTGTGTAGCAGTGATGATTGGCTTACTCGCTTCATTTGCCTTTTTGATTAGCTCTTTTTGAACCTTTGGCACACGATAATATGGTATCTCTATACCAAGATCTCCTCTGGCTACCATTATTCCGTCACTTACCTTTAGAATTTTATCAAAATTTTCTACAGCATCAAATTTCTCTATTTTGGCTATCAGTTTGACACTGCCGCCAAGTTTTTCTATAAAGTGTCTGACATAAGTGATATCTGAAGCCTTTTGCACAAATGATATAGCCATAAAATCAACACCGTTTTCTACTCCCCACTCAATATCTTTTTTGTCTTTGTCAGTCAAAACAGAAATATCCAGTCTTGTGCCGGGAAAATTTACCCCTTTGTGTGAAGAGAGTTTGCCTCCTGATATGACACTTGCTATCAGATACTCCCCTGTATAGGTGACTCTGGCATTTATCGTACCGTCACACAGATATATCAAATCATCGACTAACAGTTTATCCAGCAGTTCCGGTCTATTTAGAGATAATATGATACTGCCGTCTTCATCTTTGTATCCTGTGATATCTTCACGAACAAATTTTAAAATATCTCCGGGTTTTACGATAATATCTTCACTAAGATTTCCAATTCTTACTTTGGGTCCGCTGATATCCTGAAGAATACCTATAAATTTACCTGTGTTTGCAGATGCCAATCTGATATTCTCAAGTGTTGTTTTATGATATTGATGTGTCCCATGGCTGAAATTGAGTCTGAATGTATCTACTCCTGCTTTTATCATCTCTTCGAGTATTGACTGCGATTGTGATGCAGGACCGACTGTAGCTACTATTTTTGTCTTTTTATCCACTGTTTTCTCCCAAAAATTAAATTATCTCTCAATATAAAGTATCCTGCTGTTGCAGATACAAACGCTCCCAGTCCCCAACCCGCCAATACATCACTGCACCAGTGGACATTGAGATAGACCCTGCTACACCCTACGGCAAAGCCCCAAATTAATATCCACCATCTGTATTTCAAATCTTTTGAAGCAAGTATCAATAGCAGTGCTACCGAAAGAGCCATAGCCGTAGATGCATGCCAAGATGGAAAAGAGTAACTGTTGATATCTTCCATTCTCGGAAACGGTCTCTCTCTTGCTACAAAGTGCTTGATTGCAGAAGTGAGTAGTGCGTTGGAGAGTATTGCTATCCAGTAAAAGATGGCTTCTCTTTTCATCTTATATTTTATTAGCCATATTGTTACAGCTATACTGAAAAGCAATACTACCGGTGGAGTCCCTGCCAGACTTAACAGTTTCATTGGAGTATCAGCTATACTGCCTTGAAGCTCCAAGGCACTTTGAGATATATTGTTGTCTATATCTGTATTTGATATAAATATAGCAGTAGCTGTCAAAAATATTAAAATTCCTGTAACTATTATATATATTGCTCTCTTATTGATATTTGTCTCCTGCTCTATTTTTTTAAAATCATATTATAGATTGATTACATTAAGTTATCAATATAGTGTCACAATATCTATTTTTCCTTTTGGATACAATTCCATAATATGAATTAGGAGTAGCAATGGATAGTGTAGATTCTATAATGAGTGTAAGTTCTTTGAATGAAAAGATAAAATCACTTCTTGAAGCCCATTTTTATAGAATATCTGTAGAGGGTGAGATATCATCTGTGACATATCATAACAGTGGGCATATATACTTTTCCATAAAAGATGATAAATCTACTCTAAAATGTGTAATGTGGCGTTCCAATACCTCTCGACTCAAATTCAGACTAGAGCGGGGTGAGCATATAGTAGTGAGCGGTAATATAGGTGTATATACCCCCAGAGGTGAATATCAGATGATAGCTGTATCAATAGAGCCATACGGCAAAGGTGCATTGGCTTTGGCTTTTGAGCAACTTAAAAAGAAGCTATCGGCAAAAGGCTATTTTGATACATCAACTAAAAAATCTATACCCAAATTTCCCAAAACTATAGCCATAGTGACTGCTCACGGTGGTGCAGCTTTGCAGGATATGCTGAATATCGCATCAAGAAGATGGCCTTTGGTAGAGATTGTGGTATTTGATACTGCTGTTCAGGGAGAGGGTGCTGCAAATGAGATAGCAGATGCGATAAAACGAGCAGACAGATACAAATCTGATGTGATGATTGTCGGCAGAGGTGGAGGCTCTGTAGAGGATTTGTGGGCATTTAATGAAGAGGTGGTGGCTGATGCGATATTTGAAGCTTCTACTCCGGTTGTAAGTGCCGTAGGTCATGAAGTAGATACACTCATCAGTGATTTTGTAGCTGATTTGAGGGCTCCTACTCCAAGTGCGGCAATGGAGATGATACTGCCAGAGAGTAATGAAATATTATATGCTATTGATGAGATATTTGATTCATATAACAGGCGGATAAGAGATATCATTCATTTCAAGTCAGAAAAGCTTAAGGCACTTGAGATATCTCTTAAAAACAACTCTGTAGAAAACAGATTGAGACTGCTTTATGAGAGTTTTAATTCCATCAAAGAGAAGATGGATGAGACGATGAAATATAAAATTATTAGATTGGAATCTGAAACAGAGCCACTCAAAGAGAGATTTAAAGATAGTGTCTATAGAGTAATCAGACAAAAGGAAGATAGACTCAAGACACTCAAGAATGCTTTGGAAATGACTAATCCCTCAAACAAACTCAAAGAGGGGTGGGGAGAGATAATAAAAAATGGCAAAAGAGTGCCTCTTGCATCTATATCAATAGGTGAAGAGTTTGATATAAATGATGGGAATACTATAATTAAAGCCAAAGTATTAGATAAAAAATAAGGTATATATATGCATCAAAAGAAGATTGTCCATTTGTTATATAATGACAAATTTATCAAACCATTTATTGAATTTGTTGAAGAGCATAAAATAATCGGTGAGCATACATATATATATTTTGGTGGAGAGCCTGAAGATAGATTTCCATACGCAAAAAACAGTAATGTGCGTATATTAGATTATGAATCGAGTCATCTCACTAAAATATCATCTCTTATGAAATATTTTTACAGAGCAGACAAGATAATACTTCATAGTTTGATAGATGCATATATCATTAGATTTTTATATTATCAGCCATGGCTGTTAAAAAAGTGCTATTGGATAATATGGGGAGCTGATCTGTATTATCATATTTTTGCAAGAAAAGATAAAGTATATTACAGACAGGAAAAATGGCGAAAAAGAGTGATAGGTAATATGGGGTATATTATAACTAATGTGAAAGGAGATTATGAGTTAGCTCAAAAGTGGTATGGTGTCAAAGGAGAATATCTCCATTGTATTAAATATCCCGATAGTCTCTATAGAGATTATTATATAAAGTCAAGAGAGACTGCTACTATAAATATACAAATTGGTAATTCTGCTGATCCGAGTAATAATCATTTAGAGGTATTGGAAAAGCTTAAAGAATATAAAGATGAAGATATTAAGATATTCATACCTTTATCGTATGGTAATAAAGAGTATGCAAAAGAGGTTATAGTAAAAGCTAACGAGATATTCGGTAAAAAATTTATACCACTTACAGAGTTTATGCCTTTTGAAAAGTATCTTGAGTTTTTGAGTGATATAGATATAGCTGTTTTTGCACATAAAAGACAACAGGCTATGGGTAATATAATTACATTGCTTTGGCTTGGGAAAAAGGTATATATGAGAAGTGATATTACAACATGGAAGCTATTTCAAGATATCGATGTGAAGGTATTTGATATAAATGATATTAAAATAGATAAACTTGATAGTCCAATTAAGAAAAAAAACAGACAAAATATTAAAGCCAACTTCTCTAGTGATGTATATATAGAGCAATTAAATAATATATTTCGATAAGTGGATATATATAAACATAAAAATTATTCAAATATCTGAGATAAAATTACAAATATTAAAAATACAAATCCCAAATATCCATTTACGGTAAAAAATGCTCTGTCTATCTTGGTGAAATCTTTTCGCACGAGATAATGCTCATATCCGAGCATAAGAGCAGAGAATACTACTGCCAACCAGCCACATACTCCAATCTTCGATGTAGCTGTGAACAATCCCCAAAATATAATTGTCAATATATGAAATAGCAAAGCTAATCTCAATGTGTTTTTGGCTCCGAGTTTGGAAGGTATTGAGTGAAGATTGTGCTTTTTGTCAAACTCCATATCCTGCAAACTGTATAACAGATCAAATCCTGCCACCCAAAACATAACTCCAACAGCAAGATATACAGACCATAAAGTAACAGTGTCGCTGACTGCTACAACTCCGGCAATCGGAGCCAATCCCAAAGAGAGTCCAAGCACCAAATGAGCCAAGGCACTGAATCGTTTAAACAGTGTATAAGCTCCCAACACTATAAGAATGGGAATAGATAATTTAAAAGCCAAATCATTGATAGCCCACGCTACCAATATAAATAAAATAGCATTGATAACTATAAAAAAAAGCATTTGGGCAGATGATACTCTACCATCCACAGATGGTCTGTTTTTTGTGCGGGGATTTAGTGCATCTATATCTCTGTCTAGATATCTGTTTACTCCCATAGCAAAGTTTCTGGCACTTACAGCTGCTAAAATACCCAGTATAAAAAGTCTCCAGCCAAACCAACCATGAGAGGCTACAATCATAGCTATAAAGATAAATGGCAATGAAAATACAGAGTGTTTAAACATTACCAATTCAGAAAAATCATTTAATCTCTTTTGAATACCTGCAAACATAGCAAACTCTTTTTTAGATGCAATTTTATCTAAATTTTGAGTTATAAATTAATGCCAAATATTAAATGAGTAATTCTTAGTCTTTCAATTTGTGATACAATAATACCAAGTTATCATTTGAGGAGTAAATAATGAAGATAAGAGCAGGTTTTACAATGATTGAGCTTGTATTTGTAATAGTTGTAATCGGTATCCTGGCATCTATTGCCGTGCCAAAATTTGCTGCAACCAGAGATGATGCCATTATCGCCAAAGCCCGTTCAACAGTAGCTACTATCAGAACAGGTATGGCAACACTTAGACAAAAAAATATTCTGGAAGGAAATATGACAAATCTTTCAGTTGATAATATCACAACAGATGTTTTGGATTATGGATTAAAAGAGTGTAGTGGCAGTGAGAGAGCCTGTTGGGTAATAGACAGCACAAACAATAAAATGACATTCAGAATTCCTAACGGCACAGATGTAGTATTCAAAGTCCAAAATAACAGATTTGTATGTGATGACCCAAGTAGTGATGGCTGTAAGTTGCTAACTAAATAACTGATGTTGCACATATAACTTGAAAGAACCTTGTTTAAGTGCAATTTACTTTGGTGGTGAGGTTTTGATGAGCTTCAAAAGAGTAGGACTAAAGTCCCACCTCCGATAAAGAGTGCTTAATTATCTAAATAAAAAGAACCAGATTTTATAATCCGGCCTCTTTGATAGCTTCTGCCTGGGCATGGGCTATAAGAGGGTCAATTACCTGCTCTAAGGTGCCGTTGTTCATTACATCATCAAGAGCATAAAGTGTAAGTCCTATTCTATGGTCTGTAATTCTGTTTTGAGGATAATTGTATGTCCTGATTTTTTCGCTTCTGTCCCCTGAGCCTACCTGAAGTTTTCGTTGAGATGATGTCTCTTCAAGTTGCTCTCTCATCATAGCTTCATATACTCTGGCTTTTAATACTTTCATCGCTTTGTCTCTGTTTTTATGCTGAGACTTTTCATCTTGAATTGCTACTACGATACCTGTTGGGATATGAGTAAGTCTTACAGCTGAATCTGTGGTATTTACAGATTGTCCGCCACACCCGCTGGAGCGATATACATCCATTTTGATATCGGAAGGTTTTATATCTACTTCTACATCTTCTACTTCAGGAATTATTGCCACTGTAATAGCTGATGTATGGACTCTGCCTTGTGTTTCAGTCTCAGGGACTCTTTGGACTCTGTGAGTTCCGGCTTCATATTTGAGTTTGCTGTAAACTCCATCGCCTTTTACCATGGCAATAAGCTCTTTGTATCCTCCTGCCGTGCCTTCAGAAGAACTCATAATCTCTACTTTCCAGCCGTTTCTCTCAGCAAATCTGAGATACATTTTAAACATATCTTCTACAAATAAGGCACTCTCGTCTCCACCTGTCCCTGCTCTTAGCTCAATATAGATATTTTTATCATCATTTGGATCTTTTGGTATCATCAATACCTTGATCTCTTCTTCAAGTTGTGGAAGTTTTGGCTCTAACTCACTCAACTCCTCTTTTGCCAAATCACCCAGTTCATCATCACCAAGAAGCTCTTTGTTCTCTTCTATGGCTTCAACAGTGGCTATATACTCTCTGGCTTTTTCTACAAGCGGAGCTATTGAAGATTGCTCTTTGCTAAGCTCTGTCATCTTTTTGATATCACTTGCAATCTCAGGTGAGCTTAACAGTGTATTAATCTCTTCATATCTTTCTATAAAGGGGAGAAGTTTATCTTTTAACATAATCGTTCCTGATAAATTGTGGGGATAGAGTCTGACTCTTTAATTATATATAATGGAGGCAAAACTATAGTTTCGCATGGTGCAGGATTAAAATCCTGCCTCCTGAAAATTGGAATATTTTACTTATGCAGCTTCGATACTGTTTACAAGTTTGTGAAGTCTGCTGACTTTTCTTGAAGCAGTCTGCTTTTTGAGGAAACCTTTGCTTACAAAGTGGTGAAGTTGTTTGTTTGCTACTTTGAATGCTTCTAAAGCTTTCTCTTTGTCACCGCTTTCAGCTGCTACTTTTACAGCTTTTACGATATTTTTCATTCTTGTTCTGTAATATCTGTTTCTCTCAGTCTTCTTTACAGTCTGCTTGATTCTTTTTTTAGCCGATTTATGATGTGCCATCTCTTGCCTTCCTTAGTGTGTATTTATGATATTTTTCTATACGACACCGAAATTAGTCAAAATCCGGAGTCTATGAAAGTTTGCGGATAATACAAAAAAACTCTTTAATATTCGTTTAATTTCATAAAAAAATAGATTATATTTTGTCTAATGTTGTAATTTGACTATCTTGTTTTATCGACATATTTGAAATATCTATTCAGGCTGTGACTTTAACTAATCATAAGTATATTTTGAAAGTATCGCATATAAGGTTTTAGATAGAATATCATAAAAACTTTCAGGAGAGTAATGTGAAGCTTTTTGGTACGGACGGGGTTAGAGGCAAAGCAGGTGAAAAGGTATCTGCACCTGTGGCACTCAGATTGGCTATGGCTACCGGTATATATTTTAGACCACTTGTAAAAACCAATAAAATCCTTGTAGGAAAAGATACGAGAAGAAGTGGTTATATGATAGAAAATGCTATTGTTGCCGGTCTTACTGCAGTAGGGTATGATGTAGTCCAAATTGGTCCTATGCCCACTCCTGCCATAGCTTTTTTGACAGAAGATATGAGATGTGATGCAGGAATAATGATATCTGCAAGTCATAATCCATATTATGACAATGGAATTAAATTTTTTGATGCCAATGGCAGAAAACTGAGTAGAGATGTAGAGTCTAAGATAGAGAGCATATATGAAGATTTACAAAGACTTGAAAGAGAGCAAAAAGAGGATGAATATATAGGTAAATCCAAAAGAATAGATGATGTAATAGGCAGATATATTGTCCATATCAAAAATTCGTTTCCGGTTTCCAAAACTCTTTCTGGTATCAGAGTTGTAGTAGATTGTGCAAACGGTGCTGGATATAAAGTGGCTCCTACGATACTCTCTGAACTTGGTGCTGATGTGGTAGTCTCTGGCAACAATCCAAATGGAATCAATATCAATGAAGGGTGTGGTGCCATGCATCCGTCTCATTTGGCATCAGAGGTGCTTAAATACAGGGCTGATATCGGTGTGGCTCTTGATGGGGATGCTGATAGATTGATTGTAGTAGATGAGAGAGGCAAAGTAGTAGATGGTGATAAACTATTGGGTGTTTTGGCTGTATATATGAAATCCCGCTCACTGTTGGCAAATGATATGATGGTAACTACTGTAATGAGCAACTATGCACTTGATGAGTATCTAAACAGACATGGAATTACAGTCTATAGAAGTGCTGTGGGTGATAAAAATGTAGTGGAGATGATGCTTGAAAAAGGTGCCAACTTTGGAGGTGAGCAGAGTGGTCATATTATATTTAGTGATTTTGCCAAAACAGGTGATGGGATATTGAGTGCATTACAGGTGTTGGCATATCTGTTGGAGAGTGGCAAAAGAGCCAGTGAGCTATTCAATCCTTTTGAAAATCACCCTCAAAAGCTTGTAAATTTGAATGTATCAGAAAAAAAAGATATAGAATCATTAGATGGATATAAAGAGTTGATAGATGATTTGGAAAATGAAAATATAAGATATCTTTTTAGATACTCCGGCACTGAAAACAAGATTAGATTACTTTTGGAGTGTAAAGATGAGATACTTTTGGATAAAAAAATGTTAGAAGTAGAACAGTTTTTTAAAGAGAGGCTCTCTTAGTGAGACGATATGTGATATTTTTCTTGACTGCTGTTGGTATATTTATGATAGATCAGGGCTTAAAAGATATCTTTGTAGATGGCTATTTACGATATGGCTCATGTATATCTTTGGAGTTACACCTAAACAGAGGTGTAGCTTTTAGTATGTTTGCATTTCTCGGAGAGTGGCTCAAATGGATACAGGCTCTTTTGATAGCAGGATTGTTTATATTTTTGTATATAGAAAAATTTATTGTCAAATATCCTGTGCCTACTGCTGTATTGGCAGGTGCAGCTGTGGGCAATTTGTATGACAGATTTATTTACGGTGGAGTGGTGGATTATATATATTGGCATTGTGGATTTGATTTTCCGGTATTTAATTTTGCTGATGTTATGATAGATGTTTCAGTAGCCTCTCTCTTGATTTTGTGGTATATTCAAGACAAAAGAGAGTCTCAGAGATGAAACTTTATCTAACTCTCCTCTTGATGGAGTGGTAAAACCCCGCCTCCTCCAAAAAAGTAAATTGCACTTAAACAAGTGAATTATCAAAGAAATTTGATAGAATATCTATACTTATCTCTTATCCGAGACTCGCGTAGTTTTAAATGGTTTCTAAAAATTTCTCTCTAAGCCTCTTTCTGTCTATCTCTTTGCTGTGTATAGACTCTCTGGGCATATCAGGGTCATATATGATTTGGGAAGGTAGCATATAGTTTGGCAGATGCTTTTTAAGCTCAAAGAGTATTTCATTTTTTGCCAATTCTCTATCTCCTCCGTAAACTAATATAATCTCCTCTTCTATCTCTTTGTCTGGAATGGAAAATACTATGCATTCAGGAATTTGAGGCAGATAATTATATATTACGCTCTCTATCTCTTTTGGACTGACTCTAAAGCCTCTTGTTTTAATCATATCATCTTTTCTGCCTACAAAATAGATATAACCCTCTTCATCAGCATATACGAAATCACCGCTTGATACTACAGTCTCATCTCTCAATCCATCTTCTATATCTATTACTTTGGATAGTATGGAGATACTTTTAAACCTTTTTTCTGTCTCTTCGGGAGCATTCCAGTAGCCTTTGTAAATACAAGCTCCTCTGTGTATCAACTCTCCTATCTCACGGGGTTTACAAGCTTGACCCTCTTCATTTATGATATAAAGCTCTACATCCGGTACCGCTTTTCCTATAGATTCGGGGCGGATATGGATTTGCGACGGCTCTAGATATGCAGAGCGGAATGCTTCGCTCAAGCCATGCATGGAGTAGAATTTTGATGTAGGGAAATAGGTTGTGATATTCTTTATCATCACAGGGGTAATATTACCTCCCGATGAGGTGATTACTCTGAGTTTGGAGAAAAATTCCGGTGCCGGTATCTTGTGGGGGTCTTCATCAAAAATTCTGCTGATATGTATTGGCATCAGAGGCAACAGAGTAACTTCATCATCTATAAGATGGGAGAAAAAATCTGATGCCAATACCATTTTGTGTATTGCCAAAGTTGCACCGTTATATAAAGTGGTGAATATCTGATTGAGTCCGTAATCCAGATTAAATGACAAAACACCGCTGATAATATCGTTATTATCTATATCCAGATATCTTGATACTATTGCTGCTCCGTCAAACAGAGCTCTATGGTCTATTACGATACCTTTTGGGTTTCCCATGGAGCCAAAAGAGTAGGTGATTACAGCATTGTCATGCCCTTTTATGTTTGAGTTGTAGTGTGCTTTATAACATTTGAAAATTTCAGCAAATGATACAAATTCATCTCCTCCTGAGTCAAATGTGATAATCTCGCCTTCAAATCCGGTAGCCTTTAGTTTGTCTATCTTTTTACTGTCTGTAAATATACAGGATATTGAGCAGTCATCTATTATATATTTGACCTGTTCAGGTTTTAAAAGTCTGCTGATAGGCACCAGTGTATAAGAGGTGGAGAGTATGGAGAGTATTGCGATTACCTGAGAAGAGCTTTTGTCAGAGTATATGCCTACTCTTGCACCCTTTGGAAGATTGAGTGAAGCCAGATAAGAGGCTATCTTATCTACTCTTTCAAGTAACTCTTTATAACTATACTGCTCATCAGCAAATTTAATGACACATTTGTCAGGATATGTTAAAGAGGCTTTTTCAAGCAGACATCTTATGCTGTTTACTGTCATGTTTTATCCTTCTTGTGTAGATGTTTCATACCATATGTCCATATTTCATAATTCCTGTCTATTACAATATCAGGCGTATTATGAAAATTCAAAAGCTTTTTATAGAAAAACTTTACAATTATTACAGCATCTTCTTCACTCAAGACTTTGCTGATACCTCCGGTGAGGACAACAGAGTTTAATATATCAAGCTTCAATTCTATATACTCTCCGTGATGTCTGGATACTTTATACAGCACCAAAAATATAGCCAACTGCATTAAAAACTTGACAGCTTCTTTACTGTTACTATCAAAGATATCTTCTGTTACACCAAGATAATTGAGTAGTTCATATACATACTCATTTCGTTTTGCTGTAAATATGAGGCTCTCTCTTGATTTATAGACTCCTAGCTTTTTGAATACCAATCTGTCATATCCACCCTCTCCGGTGATATTGTCATTAATCAAATCGGTGCTGTAGTGTATATCTGTAGTGGCTCCTCCTATATCTATGACTATAAACGGATCAGCTACATCAAGACTCTCTGAGATATAAGGCAAAGAGAGGTTCACGATATATGGAGTAGGGTATATCTGATTTGCTGTGATTTGATAGAGCGGTTTTATATCTTCTCTTGCCATGATATCTTTTTGATAAAGGTCGGTTAGATACTGTTTGAGTGCTTTTTCATTGATTTTGAGTCTATTGTCAAGGATATTATCAAGTATCACAAGATTTTCTATATGATTGGAGAGATACTCTATATTGTCTTTGCTTCCTGCATATACAATATGATTGTAAGTAACTTTTTTCAGATACTCAAAGAGTCTGCTGTCAAATATATCTTTGACTCCGTCTATACCACCTGTAATAATGACGACATCAATCTTTTCTATCGGAGGATTTGCAGTATCTATATCTGAATATAGCATTGTATCAATGATATTTATTCCGGAATTAAAAGCGGTATTTACAGTATATTTCAGGCTGAAAGAGTGACTGCTTCCTATAATCAGTGTGCTGAGTCCTCCATTTGCAGAGGAGCATATCCATATCTCTTCAGGAGTATGAGACTCTATTGTTTTATGACATTTGTTTTTCAAATCTTGATATATAGGTATTGTAAAATCTCTAAAGTAGTGAGAGATTTGTCCCTCTTCATAGACTTTGAAATATGTGCTTCCTACATCAAACAGCACTTTTGGCATATTTTGTATTTTCATAGCATTATCCCAATATCTTTGATGATTTTTTCTACCACTGAAGAGCCTTTTTCTATCTTGATTTGAGATTTTTCATACTCAAAACATCTATCTGATATTGGCAGTTTGCCTCTTTCATATATTCGTATATTTCCGTCAGGGTCTCTTGCTGTGATTACCTCATTTGCATTGATTATATGAGGTGAGAATGGTATCTCTATGATACCGTTTTTGATAGAGTTGAATACTTTCCTCCACAGAGTATCGGCAGAGTCATTAAATACCGCCTCCATAATATCTTTGACCATTGTTTCAAGATGCTCCTCTTCCTCTTCGTCTTTGACTACAGGTAAGCCTTTGAGTGTCTTGAGTGTATATTGCACACTTGCTACTGCTCTTGCGTTTGCCTCTTTGGTAGGTATCCCAAATGCCTCATTTCGTGTCTTTGTGATAATCTTATCAGCCTTTACCATAGATGCTATCACGGTAGAAGCAGTAATCAAGGCATCTGAATACTCTTTGTTGTATGGGAATGCTCCCATCCACTGATGATAGACAAGATGAATATCAGCATCACCATATCCAAACTCTGTGGCATATCTGTGAGCCATTTTCATCAATACATTGGCTGTAACGATATCTTGAATCATAGAGCCAGATTGAGAAAAGCTGACAGAGAATGACTTGACTCCCTCTTCAAGTGAAAGCAGCATCTCTATCAGCTGTATGACAATTACAATGACAGGAGGTTGCAAAGTAGCACTCAATGGACCAAATGACTCTCTGTTTATAGGCTCATTGTATGTAGAGTATAGGGCGCATAGCTTCTCTACATATTTCCAGTATAGAAATGCTTTATCCAGTGGAAAGTTTTTGGAGTAGGGGAGCAGATAGGTTATAGGACCACCCTCTATCTCAAAGATACCCGATGCCAATGCCATCTCTACCAACAATCTGGCATCAGGAGTCCCGTGTCTGAGGCTGACAGGTTTGTTAAAATGTGTCATCATTTTGCGAGTGGTGCGGTATCCGTGATTAATAAGTGGATAACCGTTTAGCATATCTACATCATCTTCTTCGGAGAGTGCCAACATCTTACCGGCTGTGGCATAATCATTGAGTCTGGTATTTGAGTCAATTGTCAAAGGTAATACATCTACACCGGCTTGTAAAAACTCTTCATAGAGTTTAAATACTTTTTCATAAGTCGGGAAACCGCCTCTGGGTTGCACAAGCATTTTGTTACTATATTTGAAGTGGTGGGATATAAAAAGATTTTTGTCTGCACTCTTTATGAATTCTTCTATCTCGATAAAGTCAAAATTATCAACAAATTCATTTCTGGTGATAATCTCCCTTTCTCTTTGAAATATACTCATACCTCTATCCTTTGCTTTAATACCTCTTCTACTTCATCGAGTGATTCATTCAAATCTTTTTGGTGATATACCAAATCAAATCCATAAGCTTTGAATTTGGGTATGAGTGCATCAGGGTCCATCTCACCTACTCCAAGATTACCACCAATTACAAACAGAGGATTGGAGCGAAAATTATATTTGGATTTGAGAGCTTTAAGATTTCTACACCACCCTTCGGCTTCACCATTTAGCGAAGATATCAAAAGAAGCTCGGCATCAGTTTCTATAAGAGCATCCAAAAACTCTTCGAGATATGTATTTACTCCAAGGTTATATACATCAAAACCTCTCTCTTTGAGAGATATCTCTATCAATCTGTTGGCAACGACATGCACATCATTACCTACCACTCCGGTTACGACTCTCAAACAGTTTCCTTTGTATAAGTATTAAAAATTAAATATAATATTATCATTTATATATTAAGAGCAAATTGGAAAAATCAGTTATCAATAACCAATATGACAATATACTGATACAAAAATATTAAAAGGATATTTTATGAAGTTTTTTACAGCTGATATTTGTGATGAGTTGAAAGATAGAGTGCAGATACTGCCTGACAAATTTTTCAACTATGGAGGTGCAGAAAAATTTATGGGGCAGATAAGAACTATTAAGTTACACAGAAACAATACTGCACTGATAGATATGCTCAAAAGCCCCGGAGAGGATTGTGTAGCGGTTGTAGATGTATCGGCAGAGTATTATGCTGTAGTGGGAGAAAATTTGATGAATTTGGCACAACACCACGGATGGGCAGGACTTGTAATCAACGGATATGTAAGAGATACTCATATCACATCTGAGATACCGGTTGGGTTATGTGCATTGGGTAGATGTCCTGGTAAAAGTTTTGAACACAATCCGGCACAATCGGATATATCTTTGGAGTTTGAGGGTGTGAAATTCAATCCCGGTGACTGGCTTTTGGCAGACAGAGATGGTATTATTGTCGTAGATGAAGATAGTATGAAAGAGATTCAGGATAAGTTATTCTAATAATATCTAAAAATATAAATTGATATAATACTATTAGTTATATATAAAGGAGAAATTATGTTTAAAAAATTTTTAAAAAGAACAGTTATACTAATAGGTATATCAAGTCTATCTTTGTATCCGATGGAAAAGGTAGTTATAAACAATAATACAG
>WFNP01000076.1 GCA_015488535.1 Nitratifractor sp. | reverse complement strand
TTCATAAGGAGAAACGACTGTCATTCAACTTTTTAACTGTAAATTGTTTTAGTTCTTGGTGAACAGATAAAACTTTACCGAAGAAACTAAAAAAATATTCAAACCTTTACTCCTTTTGGATGTAAGGGTTTGATAATTTATTATACGAGGAGTAATAGATGAAAAAAGACAAGATTGATGAAATAGTTGAAGAGTTGGCAAAAATAAAAGATGAATTGAGTCTGCAGGCAAATTTGGGAGTAGCCCAAGCCAAAGACAGATTAGAGGAGTTGGAGCCAAAATATGAAGAGTTTAAAGAAAAATTATCAAAAATTGCAGAAGTAGCAGGAGATACATCCCAAGAGCTAAAAGTCGCTGCAGAGCTTGGCATAGAAGCCAAGGATAAAGATGAAATTCATACGACACTGCAGTTGGCAGGTGAAGAGTTAAAAAGTGCCTATAACAAAATAAAAGAGCTTTTTTAATACTTTTTAACAAGCCACTCTATAATTTTATTTTGCAGTGTGGCACCTCTCCATCTGTATTTACCGTTATATAAAATTACTACTGTATATAACTTACCACTTCTTCCTCTGACATATCCGGCAATGTTTTTGGCATTTTTTAAAGTTCCTGTCTTCATCCATGCTCTGCCTCTTGCCACAGAGTGCCTGAAGCGTCTTTTTATGGTACCGTCAACTCCTGCTATAGCAAGTGCATTCATCCACTTTTTACCAAAATCTCTATATGCCCCCTGAAGCACTTTATACAAAGTATAAGCATCAAGCCTTGATTTTCTGGATAATCCGCATCCATTGTCCAATACTACAGTAGCATCTAACAATCCTCTGTTTCCAAGTATCTCTTTTACGGCATCTCTACCTTTTTGCAGTGTGGCAGGAGCCCCAAATTTTTTGGCTCCTGTAGTAAGAAAAATATGTCTGGCATACAGATTATTACTCTTTTTGTTTGTCTTTGCTACAATTTTCAAAAGAGATTTGGAGTAGTGGGTAATCAATGCTTTTGCATCGGCAGGGAGTGTGGCAAGTCTCATATGACCGTTATACTCTATACCATTACTTTTAAGAGCGTCTGCAAATACATAATAAAATGAGCTGTAGGGATGTCCTATCACCCACCCTATCCTTTTTGGTCTGCATCTGTTAGAGAGGTAGCCGCTTAATATAACTTTTGGTTTATCCTCTGTATATGATACTGTTACTCTCGGCCAAGAGTATGCACCTCTACACTTTCTGCTTGTGCTTTTTAGATTGTTTACTATTTCAAAACTGTAATCAGGGATAGCTCTCTCTACAGATACACTGTATTTGTCAGGTTTTACTACTATACGACACAGATGGTCATCAAACATCAATGCATCAGGCATGGCATTGTATTCACTGTATTTATTGTTATCAAAGCCTGAGGATATTTTATCTCCTATGTCAAAGAAACTTCTGTCTATTATTATATTGCCTGTGATTTTGCGTATGCCAAGTCTTTTTAATCTTTTTGCCATAAACACAGGGTCATTGCATGAAAGCGTAGGGTCTCCGTAACCTTTTACAATCAAATCACCATCTATCACCCCGTTATAAAAAGTGCCTCTGTAAAAAATCCTCGTAGGCCATTTGAAGTTTTCTCCCAATTCAAGAAGTGCACTGTATGTAGTGAGTGTTTTCATTACAGATGCCGGATACCTGCTCTGAAACTCTCTGTATGATGCCAACTCCCTGCTACCCTTTGTTTCGGTAATAATTATACTGACATTAGCTGGATTTATTTTGAGATTTTTAATCATTGTAGCGATATCAGCAGGTAAATATCCATATCCGTATATTGTAAGCAGTATAAAATATATAAAATATCTAATCCTCATTCAACCTCCGCTTCATCGCATCATCTACTCTTCCAAGAGCCTCTTTTAAGATATCTGTAGAACAGGCAAAATTAAGTCTCATATATCCGCTTCCTGCTTCACCAAAAGATATACCTTCATTCAATCCGACCTTTGCTTCATCGACAAAAAAATTTTTTAATTCATCATCACTCATTCCTGTATCTGTGCAATCTAACCACAACAGATATGTAGCCTCTGCGGGTATTGCTTTAATACCATTTACTCTGTTTAACATATCTACAGCCATATCTCTACTGTTTTTTAGAAAAACAAGCAACTCTTCCAACCACTTTTCAGACTCCTCTGTATAAGCTGCTTTCAATGCCTCTATACCAAAACAGTTACCGTCATCTAATCCTGTTTTATGCTGGAAAGAGAGAAATTTTCGGCGTAAAGAGTCATTTTCAATAATAACAAATGATGTATTTAATGAAGCAATATTAAATGTCTTGGATGGGGCATGTAGTGTGATAGTTCTGTCTTTCATATTTGCTAAAGAAGCAATAGATATATGTTTCCCCTCAAGTATTATATCAGAGTGAATCTCATCAGATACTACAATTAAATCATATCTGTTGGCAATGTCTGCAATATTTTTCAATTCATCTAATGTAAATACTCTACCAGTAGGATTATGAGGAGAGCAAAGCAGTAGCATTTTGGCTTTTTGAGCTTTTTTTTCCAAATCATCAAAATCAATCTGAAATTTTCCATCTTTAAAAATAAGAGTATTATCCAATACTTTCCGTGAATGTCTTTTTATAGATTTGAAAAAAGGAGGATATATAGGTGTTTGAATAATGACACCATCATCTACATCGGTAAATGCTTCAATAGCTGTATTGATAGATACCACTACACCTTGAGCAGGAAGTATCCATTCTCTATCTATATCCCACTCAAATCGTCGTGCATACCAGCTCTTTATCGCTTTAAAAAACATTTCATCATATCTGGTATATCCGAATATCGGATGAGAGGCTCTGTTTTTGATTGCCAAGAGGATTGTATCAGGGACTGCATAATCTGCATCTGCTACCCACATAGGCAAAATATCATCTCTGCCAAATCTCTCTTTCAAAGAGTCATATTTGTGACAGTTACTACCTCTTCTATCAAGAAATTCAAGCATATAAAAACCTTTGTATATCAGAGTGTTCCCTGCTCATACATAGCACGGAGTTTCTCTTTCTCTTTTTCTCTTTTCTTCTTCTCAGCCTCTTTGGCTCTATACTCCTTGACGCTGAATCCAAGCCACATCAAAAGAGGTGAAGCGATAAATATAGATGAGTAGGTTCCTACAATAATACCTACCAACAGAGTAAAGCTAAATCCGCTGATAATCTCTCCTCCAAACAGATACAGAGTCAAAACCACAAAAAATGTTGTCAATGATGTCAATACTGTTCTTGATAGAGTTCTTGTAACAGATTCATTGATAATTCCAGCCAAATCAGGGTCTTTTATTTTCCTGATTCCTTCTCTGATTCTGTCAAATACAATAATGGTATCATTCAAAGAGTATCCAAGTAGAGTCAAAATAGCTGCCAATATATCAAGATTGACCTCTACATTAAACAGCACAATAGCACCACTTGCAATACTTACATCATGCACTAATGCAGCCACAGAAGCGAGTGCAAATCTCCACTCAAATCTTACAGATACATAAATCAAAATACCAAGTATTGCCAAAGCCATAGCGGTAAGACCCTTTTGCTTCAACTCATTACCGATTTTGGGACCCACCATATCTACACGGCGGACATCAAAATTACCGGTATTTTTAAGCAGGGTTCTAACCTCGTCTCCTATATCCTTGCCTACTTTTTTACTGCTGGATTTTGTTCTGATTACTACCTCTTTGTCACTTCCGAAAAATGTAACATTGGCACCTTCAAATGCCGGATTTTTGGCTAAATCTTCTCTGATTTGCTTAATAGGGGCAGTTTTATTATACTTTAGCTGTATCAGCGTTCCTCCGGCAAAATCGATACCATAGTTAAATCCTTTGGTAAATATCAATCCCCACGACAGAAGCACAAGCACCAGTGAGAGTATGCCGAATTTTCGGCTATACCCCATAAAATTGACAGGCTCTTTATATTTAAACAGTTCCATTACTTCTTATCCTCCACTTTGATACCGAACCACAGGTTCAACTTATCCTTTTTAATATCCGGCAGGAACATTTGATATAGACCATGTGTCCCAAGTATAGCTGTCAGCATAGATGCCAAGATACCGATACTCATAGTCAATGCAAATCCCTTGATAGGTCCTGTGCCATAAACATACAAAACAACAGCTGATATCAAAGTAGTAATATTGGCATCCCATATAGCTGTAAAGGCATTACTGTATCCCTCTTCTATCGCTTTGGCAACTGAGTGTCCCTCTTTGAGTAGCTCTCTGATTCTCTCATTGATAATAACATTGGCATCAACTGCCATACCGACAGTTAGAACAATACCCGCCATTCCAGGCAGTGTAAGTGTAGCTCCAAACAGAGACATAATAGCCAGTATCAAAAATAGGTTGCCTATCAATGCCAAATCTGCAATCAGACCTGATATTCCGTAATACAAAATCATAAATCCAACTACAAGCACAAACCCAAGTATCAGTGCGAAGGTACTTGCTTTTATACTATCAGCTCCTAGGCTTGGTCCCACACTTCTTTTTTCCATTACATATACAGGAGCTAGAAGTGCACCTGATCGCAAAGCAATAGCTATATCATTGGCTTCATCTATTTTGAAGTTACCTGATATCTGTCCGGAGCCTCCTCCGATTCTCTCTCTGATAACCGGAGCAGAATATACTTTGTTATCCAAAACAATAGCCATTCTTTTGCCTACATTTTTACCGGAAAAGTCTCCAAATATTTTGGCACCCTCTCCATTGAGTTTGAAGTTGATTACAGGCTGGTTGTTTCTGTCAAATCCAACCTTGGCATCTGTAAGCATAGAGCCATCAAGTATTGGGATCTGCTTGAGTAGATATTTTCTTCTATTGTCTTTGACATCAGGCAGGATTACATCACCATACTTTTTGGCTTCATTTGGATTCATTGTATAGACTCTGGATGCTCTATCCTCATCTACTGCCATCATCTGAAGATGGGCTGCTCTGGCAATTAGTTCTCTAATTCTTTGCTCATCAGCCGGAGTCTTGATACCAGGAACTTCTACCAATATCTTATCTTGTCCCTGCTTGGCAACAGTAGGCTCAGCAAGTCCAAACTGGTCTAATCTGTTTCTGATAGTATCTACTGCCTGGTTGATAGCACTTTTTTTGGTTCTTTCTATCTCTTTTCTGGTCAATTCTATATGAAAAGAGCCTTTTATATTGGCAATGGTTACACCATCAAGCTTTTTTGAAAGCAACTCTTTGACTTTTGGTATATCATCTTCATCCAATACTTTAAAAGATATTTTGTCTCCGGATATTTTCATATCATCATATACGATATCATTATCATCAAGCAGATACTTCACACTGCCTGCGATAGATTTGACACGAGATTTGATAGCTTCATCAGTTTTGACACCCAAAAGCATATGGAGACCACCTTGCAAATCCAATCCCAGAGTAATTTTTTTACCATGTTCACTTTGCGTAAGTGAAGGTATAGAAAAAACTACTCCGAAAATTATGGCAAATATCAGGATAATGACCCTGTAGTTGAGTCTTTGCATCATAACTTACCCTTAATCATCCAGCTTACGAGAAACGAAGCTCTTTTCTAATCTTACAATAGTCTCGTCATTTAATTTGATTTTGATAAAATCCTCTTCAGGCTTTACAACTTCGGCTATGAGACCACCTGCTGTAACGATTCTGTCACCCTTTTTGAGTGATGCAAGCATCTCTTTATGCTCTTTTTGTTGCTTCTGCTGTGGTCTGATAATCAGAAAATAGAAGATAGCAAACAGTATAATTAGCGGTAAAAACTGTCCGATTACTGATTGTGACATGGAGATTCCTTTATTTTGAGAAAAATTTTGCATAATTCTATCACTAAGAGATTAATAACATCTTTTCTAACGGCTACTCTTTGGAGTATTCCATTATATACACTATATCTGGGTATAAACTCTACACTCATAAATACTATCATAGCTTTGTTTGCTATATATATACTTTTGATATCTACATCTGCTGTTTGGTTTTTTACAGGTATGTTTATAGGGCTGTTTTGGTTTTGGTGGATAGGTTTGAGCTTTATTCACTACCAGATGCCATGGATGATTATACCTGTAGATACAGCTGTTGCCATTACTTACGCTTTGCTGTTTTATTTTGGTGCATGGCTTGGAGAATACATAGAAAAAATAAGCAAAATAGATACAGCAAATATTATCATAAAGGCTCTATATCTATATTTTGTCTCGTATATTCACCCTTTTGGTTTTGACTGGTTCAGACCTCAGATACTCTTTGGCTTATCATACTTTGGAGTGAGTAATCTTGACTTTTTTATCATTGTCTCATCATTGGCACTGATAGCGATATTGAGCAAAAAAAATATCAAATACAGATATCTTCCCCTCTTACTGATGATATTTGCAGTAGATATGAAACTGCCTCATATATCCTATAGACAAAATGACGGCATATATTTGGCTAATACTAATGTGCCAATAGAGAAAAAATGGAATCAAAGATATCTAAAAACTCAACTCAAAGATGTATTTGCCCAAATAGATGAGGCTATAGATAGAGGATATAAAGCCATTATACTTCCAGAATCAGTAATTCCTCTGTTTCTAAACAGACAGCCGGTTTTGATGGATATGCTAAAGAGTCGCTCCAAAAAGAGAGCCATCATCATAGGCTCACTATATCTAGACGGCAAGATTCACAGAAATTCTGCTTATATTTTCCAAAATGGCAAATACAAAGTAGCTAACAAAACCGTATTGGTTCCCTTTGGAGAGAGTAATCCCCTGCCTAAATGGCTCTCAGGAATCGTAAACAAAATATTTTTTGACGGAGCTCCGGATTATCAAGCTGCCAAAAATCCCACAGATATAAATATAAAGACTCAAAGATATAGAGTAGCAATTTGCTATGAGGGGACGAGTGAAAAATTATACAATTCAGATATCAAAAATATGATAGTAATCAGTAATAATGCATGGTTTACTCCATCTATAGAGCCGACACTGCAAAAACTACTTATGATATATCTATCCAGAAAATACAGAGTAAATATATTTCACAGTGTAAATGGCTCAAAGAGTTTCAAAATAGATATAAACAGCAACAAATTCCAATGACCAATTACCAATATACTAATAACCAAATGTAGTGATTTAGATATAATCACACAAAAACTTTTAAGGATATACAGATGAGAGTCCTCTCTGGAATACAACCCTCAGGCAAACTCCATATAGGAAACTATTTCGGTGCAATTGCACAGATGTTGAGATTGCAAGAAAACAATGAGCTGTTTGCATTCATAGCCAACTATCATGCACTAAGCGGTGGTGCCAAGCTGGATGAACTCAAACAAAATACATTTGAAGTAGCAGTAGATTTTCTCTCACTAGGAATAGACCCCCAAAAGACGGTATTTTGGGTCCAAAGCCACTCCAAAGAGGTACTTGAACTCTACTGGATACTATCTAGATACACTCCTGTAGGACTGCTGGAAAGAGCCCACAGTTACAAAGACAAGGTAGCCAAAGGCATAGCTCCAAGCCATGCACTCTTTAGCTATCCGGTATTGATGGCAGCAGATATCTTACTATATGATGCCCAAAAGGTGCCTGTAGGCAAAGACCAGATTCAGCATCTTGAGATGACCAGAGATATAGCCATAAAGTTCAATAATGAGCATGGAGATATATTTACTATACCAGAAGCTTATATAGAAGAGAGTGTAGCTACCGTCCCGGGTATTGACGGAGCTAAAATGAGCAAAAGCTACGATAATACAATAGAGATTTTTATGGAAGAGAAGGCTCTGCAAAAAAGATGTAATAAAATAGTAACTGACTCTACCCCTCTAGGTGAGCCTTTAGATCACACAAAATGTAATGTATATGCTATATGCTCACTATTTCTTGATGAAGAGGGCAAAGAGGAGTTGGCAAAACGATATGCAAGTGGCAAAGAAGGGTATGGACACTTCAAAAAGTATCTCAAATCTCTGATATGGGAGCATTTTGCAGAGGCTAGAGAAAAGAGAGCTTACTATATGCAAAATCCAGATATCGTATATGATATACTCGAAGATGGAGCCAAAAAAGCAAGAGCCATTGCTGAAGCAAAAATGGAAATAATCAGAGACGCCGTAGGAATCATATAGATTGGATTTATAATAAAATATGGTATAGCTTTTGGCTCTACCATATTTTTATAAGTTTATCTCATTTATAGCTCTATACAGGTTCCTACTCCACTGCTTGTGAGTATTTCAAGGAGTAGTGAATGCTCAACTCTGCCATCTATGATATGAGATTTTTTTACTCCACCTCTTAAAGCCTCAATACAAGCATCTACTTTTGGAAGCATGCCGCCATAAATTGTGCCGTCATTTTTCAACTCTTCAGTCTGTCTGATAGATAGATTTGTAATTAATTTACCCTCTTTGTCCAATACTCCCGGAGTATCTGTCAAAAAGAGTATCTTTCTAGCCCCTAGTGCTACGGCTATCTTGCTTGCAGCCAAGTCGGCATTGATATTAAATCCTGGATGTCCCATATTTACCCCGCTTGCAATAGGTGCAATTACCGGTATGAAGCCGTCATCAAGGATATTATCTACAATTTCAGTATTTATATTTTGAATAACACCCGTATATCCGAAATTCTCTCTGTCTTTGGCTATAGCCTCTAAGAAATTAGCATCTTTGCCGGATATTCCTACAGCTTTGGCTCCATGAGAATTGAGAAGTGCTACTATCTCTTTGTTTATCTCACCGCTTAAGACCATCTCGGCTATTCTCATCACCTCTTTGGTAGTTACTCTTTGGCCATCTATAAATTTACTCTCTATTCCCAAATCTGAGAGCAACTCACTGATACTTTTACCGCCTCCGTGCACAACAATCGGTTTCATACCTACAGTATGAAGCAATACTATATCTTCGGCAAACTTCTGTTTGAGTTCTTCACTCGTTTGGGCTGAGCCTCCATATTTGATAACAATTTTTTCATCTCTGAATCTCTTTATATATGGCAATGCATCAAGTAGTGTCTGCACTGTTTCAAGCTTTTTTTTCATAAAAATCCTTTATATATCTGTTTACACTTTTTACTATACTATCATCTATACTCATCTCAAGAGACAAAATAGATATAGGTAAATTGCTCTGTGCTATTTTTACTATATCTTTTTGAGTCATCAGTATTGAATCTGCTTTATACTCTTTGAGTGCTTTTTCTAACTCATCGATATCAAATTTTTCATGGTCAGCTTTATATATTTTGGCTACTACCCCGTCCGGCAGATATCTATCCAATCTCTTTGGAGATGCGATAGCCGTAGCCAAGACCATTTTGTTTTTGCAATTTAGACATTTTACGATGCGATTATACCCTCTGCCCTCTTTTAAAAAACTATCAGCATATCTGTAATTTATTGCAAATTCTCTAAAAGCTCCTGAAGGAAGAGGCAGTCTGTTTGGCAAATTTTCAGGCTCTAAAACAATCTCATACTTTTGTATATCCACTCTGTTAAAGCCGTCATCAAGCAGTATCACTTTGGCACCCTTTTTTATTGCTCTTTTGATACCCTCTTTTCTATCTTCAGATACGATTACTCCGCACTCAGGCAATGATTTGGCTATCAACATAGGCTCATCACCACTATCTTCTACACTACACAAAATACCTCTATTTGGACAAGATACTTCTACCAAGCCCCTACTGTCTCTGCCATAACCTCTTGATATAATATACACAGGAGATATATCCAGCCTCTTTGCAAGAGAGATAATAAAAGGAGTTTTACCACTGCCTCCTACTACGAGATTGCCTACACTGATAAGTGGCACATCAAATGACTCTTTTTTTGCAAAAACTCTTCTGATACTCATTACAAATGCATAAAAAATTGATAAAGGAAGCAGAGTATATGAAACAGTCTTTGTTAAGATTGTCGGCTGATAAAACATCGTTTCAGCAAAATGGGTAAGATAGTTTTTCATTTTTTTCAAACCAAAGATATTATACTCCCAAACCTATTTTGGGAGCAATTAAAACAATAAATATCAAATATGCTTTTTATCAGCTTCTATTACACACTGACATACATACTCTACATCTTCATCACTCATAGATGCATGTATAGGCAAGGAGAGTATCTTCTGATATACATTCAATACGACAGGAAAATCAAATACCTTAAATTCATATTTATTTTTATAATATTTTGTCAAATGCAAAGGCATATAATTTAATCCAACTTCTACTCCGTTTCGTATCAACTCTTTTGCAAATACATCTCTGTTTTTATCTATCTCTATAATAAAATTTGTATAGATATGCTCATCACTCTTCACAGGCACAGATACATGTTTAAGACCACTCAGTGCATCAAAATATTTAGATGCAATCTCTTTGCGTCTTTTTATACTGTTTTCGATATCTTCCATCATAGGTATAGAGTAAAGAGCCTGTAGTTCATTCATACGATATTGGCATCCTATATTTATAATATCATATAAATAATTCAACTCTTCATTATCATAATTGAGTCCATGATTTATCAGAAGTTTGGCTCTTTTGTAATGCTCTTCATTCTTAAATGTAATTACTCCTGTATTAAATCTGTTGTCTATCTTGGAGCCTATGGAAAATATACTCATTTCACATGAACCACATCCGATAGATACACCTTTGTGCGTACCTCCAAGTATATCTGTAGCATCTTCTATTACCAATACTTTATACTTTTTGGCTATCTCATTGACTCTGTCCATATCTATCGGAAATCCTGCCATATGATTGACAATTACAGCTCTTAATTTTTTACTCTTGTTTTTAGCCAGTGTTTTTTCAAGTTTGTCCAAATCCATATTATAGGTATTTGGCTCACAATCTACAAATATAGGCTCTGCATCAAAGTGTCTGACTACCTCGGGAACATCTACAAAAGAGTTTACCGAGCATACCACTTTGTCACCTCTTTTCATATCCAAAGCACACATAGCCAGATGAAGAGCCGCAGTAGAGTTACAGGTACCAAGCAACATATTATTGCCAAATCTACCTTTTGCAATTTTGTTAAACTCCACAAAAACATCTGTATCTGTAAATTCTTCATTTAATTTTGAAGCTTTATCCATATATCTTTTTATTATATTTTTATCATAAAACGGGATTCTCTTTGACATTATCCATCCTTGCCTTTTACTGTCGAAATTACTATTGTTTAGATAAGGTTGCGATTGTATCCAAATAAGATTGTTGGTTGATTAACAGCTCTTTGCACCCATCATTTTTAGTTCTTCACATGCAAAACCTGCTTTGAGACGAGCTTGGGTATTGATATCTCTTTTTTTGAGTAAATCATACTTTTTCAAAATATCAAAAAAAGTATCCTGCTCATCTATTCCTCTTTGATGACAAATATATTTAAACCATCTGTCACCTTTGGATACATGAGATATCTCCTCTTTATATATGATATCCAACGCTTTTATCGTCTGCTCTATTTTAGGATTTTTGGGGACTCTTTTTAATTTTTCAGATATTTTTGGATTGACATCTAACCCTGTTGCTTCATAGTGTCTTGGCACTATAGCCATCCTCTCCAATACATCACTTTCTGTTTCCATAGATATATCAAAGAGTCCTGAATGCACCGGAAAATCCCCATATTCATATCCTGTATCTCTCAATATACTATTTAGCATTTTAAAGTGTCTGATTTCATCACTTGCCACTTCCAGCCAGTCTCTTTTGAATTCCATTGGCATATCACGATATCGATATACCGCATCAAGTGCCAAATCGATAGCACTGTATTCGATATGGGCAATAGAGTGTAGCAGTATCCCAAGCCCCTCATCAGTAGCCAAATCCTTCCGTTTGGGTAATCTTTTGGGAGGCACTATAGTACAAATTGCCGAGTATGAAGGCTCTGAAAATATCTCTGAGTCTTTACCGTCATCTTCTATCGACTCTACTGTGCTACAATACTCTATCACTTCATTGGCTAAAGACTCTTTTAAGTCTATATCATATGTTGTCAAACATTTGTAAAGAGTGTCATAAATATTCATAAAGGAGATTATAACAAATGCAAATAAAATCCAAACCTATGGGAGCATATCAAACCAACTGCTATATAGTATCTACCCCAAAAGGTGAGCTAATAATTGACCCCGGAATGGGAGCTACGGAGTGGGTAGAGTCAAATTGCAAAAATCCATTAGCAATCCTAAATACTCATGGACACTTCGACCATGTATGGAGTGATGCCAAGTTGAAAGAGAAGCTGAATATCCCCGTATATTGTCCGGAAGGTGATGTTTTTATGCTTAAAAAAGACCCTTTTGCCCAAGGCACACCGCCTTGTGAAGTCGATATAGCTGTAAAGCCGGATAAAACTATAGATATAGCAGGAGTAAAAGTATTGTTTAGACACTTCCCCGGTCATACTCCCGGATGCTCTGTCATAGAGATAGATGATATTTGGTTTAGTGGAGATTTTTTATTTAAAGACTCTATAGGCAGATGGGATTTTCCATATTCAAGTGCCAGTGATATGATAAGCAGTCTCAAAGAAGCCAAAAAGATAGAAAAAAATTACACAATATACCCCGGTCATGGTCCAAAAACCACATTTGCAAATGAAAAAAGATATCTTGATTACTGGATTAAGCAGGTGATGATGAGCTGTTAAACATCAGTAAAAATATCTCTAAAAGAGAATAAAAAACTACATCTGCTCAACTTGAAATTATACTCACCTCTTTTGAATACACCCTCCAGGATATATTTATTATCTTGGAGTATATACACTTCGGCAAACTTTTCATCAGCTTCAAGCAATACATAATATTTGACACCATTTTGTGCATACAGAAGAGATTTCAAATCTCTGTCCTTTTTTAGAGTAGGTGGAGACAATACTTCAAAAATAAGCTCTGGTGCTTTTGAAATATGATTTTCATCTCTCAAATCACACACTACCATACTATCGGCTCTTACGATTGTATCATCATCTACTATCCAATCTACTTCAGACAGAGCTTTACACTCTCTACAGACTTTTAATTTGACAATCAATTCAAAGATAATTTTACTCTTTATATCCTGATGAGTAGTGCTATTAACTCCGGACATTGCATAGGGTATGCCATATATCAGCTCCCACTCCCCTACCCACTCTTTATAATCCTCATAACTGTATCCGGGCAGATATTTGCGATAATGAGATTTCATCAAACACTCCCTGCTATTTCAAGCATTACATTATAAATCATAGAAAGAGCAAAAAATAGTAAAATAATTGCTGAAACCATAGAAAGAATTTCAGCTACTCTTTGAGATATCAAATGTTTACTTTTGTATATAGCATAGGGCATCAGTATAATCCACATACTAATAGCACTAAGCAATCCAATAATAGTAAAGAGAGGATCCAAACCTTTGGTGCCTATATACGCAGACAGACTCAGCCAAAACAGCACAGTATATGGATTGAGCAGAGTCATTAGATACCCTTTCAGCCAAAATGCACCCAAAGATTTTGTATCTAACTCTTTCAAATCCACTCTTTTTACAGGCTCTTTTAGTGAGCCAAATATACTCCAAGCCATATAGAGTAGAAATACAGAGCCAAACAATCCTACACTTGTAATAAATATCTTATTATGGGCAAATCCCATCACACCTATTAAAATCAGACTCAAATATGACAAATCCGCACTCATAGCTCCTGCTCCTATAGCCACAGCAGGAGTATATCGTTTGAGTGATTCTTGCATTATCATTACATTGATAGGTCCTATAGGCACTGCTGCTCCAATCCCAAGCCAAAAACCAGATATAAATGATTCCATCACAAATACAACTTCATTAAATCAGACAATTTTATATATTTTTTTATGCCAAAATACCGGCACCATCCATTGGTGTGCTTCTATCTTCGGCATATACTCTTTTGCCGTCAATTACATCATATTTCCATATAGGAGCATTTGCCTTGAAATCTTCTACAAAATCATTTATCAATCTAAGAGCTACTTTACGCTTGGGTGACATTACCGCTGAAATATAAGAAGATGTATGCACCGGCACATCACCGATTGAGTGAGCCATTCTAAGCTTTGCCCCCATATCATTGGCTTTTGTCTGCCACTGGTTAAACCACTTTTGGAGTATAGGCTCATAAATATCGAAACTAAGAGCCTCTATACCCCCCTCTTCTCTGATGATACCCACAAATGGAATAAAAGCTCCAAAGTTAGAATCCATCTCTTCAGATAGCCATCTATTTAAAATCTCCTCTACCGGCAAATGTCCATTATATAACTCCATTTTTCAACCTCCACAAACAGGGGGCAAAATAGATACCTTATCCCCATCTTTTAGTTTCATATTTTTATCACTAACCATAGTATCATTTACTGCTACCGCACATTTTGGCAACCACTTAGCAATCTCTTCATCTTTGGATAAGATTTTAGAGAGCATCTCCAAACTATCAGCTTCTACTTCCATATTATCCCTGCCAATAGGTCCCAAAAACTCTACTGTTACCATTTAAAACCTCTCTTCATAGTATATTGGTTATTAGTATATTGGTTATTGGTTAAAAAGAAATTAGTATATTAGTATATTGGTTATTAGTAATTGGGCAATAGGCATTAGAAGATACTATTTTATATAAAAGAGAAACAAACAGTAAAAAGTAGCCATAAAATACTCAAAACTAAATACAAAAATCATTATACAAGCTATACTAAATTGGGGAATTATACAATAACCAATAACCAATAACCAATAACCAATAACCAATAACCAATAACCAATAACCAATAACCAATAACCAATAACCAATAACCAATACACCAATACACCAATACACCAATACACCAAGTCCTCTTTTCGCTATAATTCTATGCTATTTTTAAATCAGGAGGGGATATTTTGTTCAAATTTGGCTCAATTGATTATCTTAACCTCCTGCCCTTTCAGACATATCTCAAAAAGCGAATTGGAAACTCCCAGTTCAAACAGATGATACAATACCGCAAAAGTGTCCCAAGCGGTATAAATACTCTCTTTAAACGAGGGGCAATAGATGGAGCATTTATATCCAGTATCCACTCTAGATACAGGCAGTGTCTGGATTTGGGCATTGTAGCAGATGGTAGTGTTTACAGTGTCTTGCTTCTGCCAGGCAGTAATAAAAAAGACATAGAATCAGCAAGCTCAAATGCCCTTGCCTCCGTATTGGGATTAAGTGGCAGAGTGATGATAGGTGACAAAGCACTAAAATATTATCTTGATAAAAAAGAAGCAATAGATTTATCATTACAATGGAAAGAAAAAACAGGACTTCCCTTTGTATTTGCAAGACTGTGTTGCAAAAACAGATGTAATATATTGAGCAATATAGTCAAGAATTTCAATGGCAAAAACCAAAAAATTCCATTATATATACTCAAAAAAGAGTCCCAAAAAAGAGATATAAAACCATCTGATACACTATGGTATCTATCTAATATTAGTTATAATTTGCATTGGAGAGAAAAAAAGGCATTGAATAGATTTTTAAAAGAATCAAAAAGATTGGGCATTAGGCATTAGGCATTAGGCATTAGGCATTTTAAAATATTATACAAAATAGTTAAAATTACCTCTTTTGATAGAGTTTTTATATATTATCATTAACAGGAGCAAAAATGCAGCATTTAATAGATACCGACGATTTAAGTATAGAGCAGATAAAGACTATTTTCAAAGATGCTTACAGTTTCAAAAAACAACTCCCACCACCACTACTGAGACAAAGACTCATTATTACACTATTTTTTGAAAACTCCACAAGAACACGAAGCTCTTTTGAAGTAGCAGCCAAAAGATTAGGAGCTGAAGTCGTCCATCTAGACCCGGCTAAGAGCTCTACCAAAAAAGGTGAGACACTCGAAGATACTTTTGAAAATCTCTGTGCTATGGATCCAGATGGCGTAATTATCAGACACAGCCAAAATGATACTCCCGGCAGACTGGCAGATATGGAGCTGACACCTGTCATCAATGCTGGAGCTGGCAATTATGCACATCCTACTCAGGCACTGCTGGATCTCTTTACTCTACATGAGTTTTTTGAGGGAGAATTAGAGGGCTTGAGAGTGGCAATCGTAGGAGATATAGCCAACTCAAGAGTAGCATCAAGCGATATCAGACTCTTTAAAAGATTTGGTATAGATATATCTCTTGTAGCTCCAAAACCATTTATGCCGGTAACTGAGCTACCCAAATATGAAAAAATAGAAGATGTGATAGATGAAGTAGATGTAATTATGAGCCTAAGAGCCCAACTTGAGAGACACAAAAAGCCGATATTTGATGATTATGAGGAGTATGCATCTAGATACTGCATTACTGAAGATTTACTTGAAGATAGAAGTATCTTAGTAATGCACCCTGGACCTGTAATGCGAAATATAGATATAAGTGATGATATATTAGATGACCCCCGCTCACTGGTAATTGATCAGGTTCGCAATGGTGTATTTATCAGAATGGCAGTATTAAAACATCTAATTTTGGATTCACAGTAGATGAGAGATGGCTTTTGGCTACTCAATGAAATGGGCAGAAGAGGAGAAGATTTCCTCTTTATTCTCTCTTATGATAAAAGCGATATTAGAGTATATCCACTAAATTCAATTCCATCAAATATATCTTGCAATATAGAGGGCAAAGAGTTTGGCAAAGCCCATACTCCATCCCATAAAAAATACCAACTAAAAAAATATCCAATCCCCTACAAAGAGTATCTAAAAAAGTTTGATAAAATCCAAGAGTATATAGCCTCAGGAGATACATATCTACTAAATCTAACCCAACCTACCCTGATAGATACATCATTTACACTAAAAGATTTTTATTTGCACTCTAAAGCTCCGTATAAACTCTATATTGAAAATGAGTTTGTATGCTTTTCTCCAGAGTGCTTTATAGAGATTAATAATAATACTATCTATACCTATCCGATGAAAGGCACCATAGATGCATCTATACCTAATGCCAAAGAAAAAATATTATCTGATAGCAAAGAGTTTGCAGAGCATACTATGATAGTAGATTTAATGAGAAATGATTTGAATATGATAGGAGATGATACAAAAGTAGAAGAGTTTAGATATATAGATGAGATATATGCAGGAGATAAAAGATTGCTTCAAGTTAGCTCAAAAATATCTTCAACATTGCCAAATAATTGGAGAGAAAATATCGCAGATTTGCTAAATACCATCACTCCAGCAGGCTCAATTACCGGCACACCCAAAAAAAGAACTATTGAAATCATAAAAGAGGTAGAAGGCTATAACAGAGGCTTTTATACTGGCATATTTGGAGTATGTATCAAAGATACTCTAAAATCAGCCGTGATGATACGATTTGTAGAGCAAAAAGAAAATAATCTCATATACAAAAGCGGAGGGGGAATCACCTCAGATAGCAATGCCAAAAAAGAGTATCAAGAGATGATAGATAAGGTGTATTGATTATTGGGAAATATTGATATAATCAAAAAAATCCCTTTTTAGGAGTTTTTTATTAATAAAAAGGAGTTAAAAGATGATAGAAACAGTAGGTAATACTCCATTAATCGAGATAGAGTATCTAAATCAAAATCAAAATAGAGTATTTGCAAAAGCTGAATTTATGAATCCAGCAGGCTCAATTAAAGACAGAATTGCAAAAGAGATGATACTCTCAGCTATTGATAGAGGTGAGATTAAAGATGATACTATAATTATAGAGGCTACCAGCGGAAATACTGGCATAGGTTTAGCAAGTGTTTGTGCATCATTGGGATTAAAATTAATAATTATAATGCCAGAATCTATGAGTATAGAAAGAAGAAAAATCATATCTCACTATGGAGCCAAATTAATTCTAACTCTAGCTTCAGGAGGAATGAAAGCTACACTGGAAAAATTAGAAGAGTTAAAAAATCTTTATTCAAATCACTACTTGCCTATGCAGTTTTCAAATCCCGATAATCCAAAAGCCCATTATAAAACTACAGCTCCAGAAATCTATGCCCAAACAGAGGGTAATATAGATATATTTATAGCCGGAGTCGGCACAGGCGGAACTATTACGGGAGTTGGCAGATATTTAAAGGAGAAAAATCCAAATATCCAAATCATAGCTTTAGAGCCTGAAAATTCTCCTTTTCTAAGCAAAGGCGAAGCTGGATCTCACAGCATACAGGGAATTGGGGCAGGATTTAAACCGGAAATTTTGGATATGAGTATAATTGATGATATTATTACTATCAGTGATGAAGAAGCTTTTTTAAATGCCAGAGAGTGTGCAATCAAAAGTGGTTTAGCAGTAGGTATATCAGCAGGAGCAAATTTAGCCGGTGTCAAAAAGATATTAAAAAACAGCAAAAATAAAAGAGTAGTTACCGTGTTACCAGATGATGCCAATAGGTATCTTAGCACACAACTATTTGAATAAAAGGTGATTTTATGCATGAGCATTTGACGATACTTGGAATTGCACTTGTAGTGTTGGGGTATGGATTTTTTTCCAGACTCTTAAACAGATTTAATATATCCGGTCCTATGGTATTTACGGCAATCGGTGTATTGTTGTCACCTCTGGTATTAGGAGGCAAACCTGTCAATCCAAATGCCCAAACTGTGCAGATAGTCGCAGAAGTAGCCCTCATTACAATACTCTTTAGCGATGCGGCATTTATCAATCTAAAACATCTGCTAAGTCATGAGAATTGGAGGATACCGGTTAGACTGCTTTTTGTATCCCTGCCTATCAGTATAATACTTGCTTACTATACAGCAATGCTCTTTTTCCCAAATGAAGAGAAGCTCTATTTGCTGCTTCTTGCACTCTTTTTGGCTCCCACTGATGCGGCACTCGGTAAAGCAGTAGTGAGTGATGAGAGGATTCCTGAGAGAGTAAGAAATGCTATCAATGTAGAGAGCGGATTAAATGACGGTATTGTTTTTCCTATACTCTTGAGTGTTCTTGTATTGATTAGTGGTAGCGGAGACGGTAGCGGATGGTTTGGTTATGTAGTGAAACAGATTTTTATCGGGGCAATTGCAGGAGGTATCATAGGATATTTGGGAGCCAAAATCACCCAAAAAGCGATAGATAGAGGCTACATGGAGCATCAATACCGCAACCTGACTCCGATAGCATTGGCAATATTTGCATACTATATGGCTGAATTTGTGCATGGCAACGGATATATATCAGCATTTTTTACAGGGCTTTTATATGGCAATATAGCTCCGTCTCTAAGGCACAGTGTAGAGGAGTTTGCAGAGAGTGAAGGTGAATTTTTGATAATGATAAGCTTTTTAATTTATGGTCTGGTATTTGTGCCGGATATGATTCCTTATTTAAATATGAGTGTTATTTTGTATGCACTAATCAGTCTGACTCTTATTCGTATGATACCTATTGTAATAGGTATGGGCAAACTGAATGTGGATTTTCCAACCCGAATGTTTATTAGCTGGTTTGGTCCCAGAGGTATAGCCTCAATTTTGTATATAATAGTAGCAGTGCATAAATTAGGCTCAATTGAGGGACATGAAGAGATTTTTGCAACAGCATCACTAACGATACTGCTAAGTATCATTTTGCATGGAATATCTGCCCAACCATTAGCCAAAATATTTGCCGACAGACAAAAGAGTAAAACAGATGATATATAAAATTATTCTCTATACACTAACTGTTTTAACCATCTTGGAGGCTGAGAGTTTTTCGATAGCCTTGCTTCCAAATGAGCTGATATATGATGGTAATATAAAAACAGATACTATAAAATCTATCAATCATTCCAATGTGGATTTGAGTATCTTTACAGGAGATAGCAAAGATGGAGACTCTCTTTGCAGTGATGAAGTAATTGGCAAAGAGATAAAGAGATATTTCAATAAGATAAATACTCCCGTGCTTTATGCCGTAGGAGATAATGAGTGGACAGATTGCCACCGCAAATCAAACGGTAATTATGAGCCTTTGGAGAGGTTGGAATTTTTGAGAAAAACATTTTTTTCAGCATCCAACTCCCAAGGTAAAAAGCCAATAAAATTAATCAGAATGAAAAATTTCCCTGAAAATGGCAGAGTAATATATAAAGAAGTTATGTTTGTAACTTTTAATATCGTAGGCAGTAACAATAGCTATATTGCCAAAAAGAAGCAGTGCTTTAAAAAAAGCAATCGAAAATGGAGTGATTGCGAAAAGATAAATAGTGAATATGCTATTCGCAATCAGGCAAATATAGAGTGGATGCAAAAATCACTAAATATAGCTCAAAAAAAGAGACTAAAAGCAGTAGTATTTATAATGCAGGCGGATATTTTCTCCCCCTACGACCCCTCAAATTTGCACTCTATAAAAAAGCTTTTTAAAAAAAAGCATATCAAAAAAAGCGGATACGCCAAGTTTGTAATATCGCTTTTAAATGCTCTTGATAGTTTTGATGGCAAAATTTTATTAATTCACGGAGATACCCACTATTTCAGATTTGATATGCCACTTAGCAAAATAGCCCCTGAGTATCGCACAAAGTTTTTTAGAGTAGAGGCATTTGGAGATGAAGCTCATGATTGGGTAAAGATAGATATATATACAGATTCCAAAAATATCTTTAGTGTAAAACCTGTAATGCTCAAATAAAAAATATTTTATTCAATATATCTCCTCGATTGTCAGATTTTTCTATATATAATCAATTCATCTTCAATTACATCATATAAAAATCTATAATTACCAACTCTCAATCTAAAACCATTTTTGCTATTTTTCATATTCTTGATATCTGCCAGAATATTGGAAGGATAAGGATTTTTTTGTAATTGTAAAAGTTTTTCCCTTATTCTGAGTTTGTCTTTTTTATTCCTACTCTCTATAAATTTTACAACTCTTTTATGTAATTTTATACTATACAAAATCAATCCCAATTTACTTCATCGATAGATATATAATCT
>WFNP01000075.1 GCA_015488535.1 Nitratifractor sp. | reverse complement strand
GGTTATTGGTTATTGGTTATTGGTTATTGGTTATTGGTTATTGGTTATTTTATTATAAAAATATATGATATATTATAGCATTTGTTGGCTTGTGGGATGAATATATATTTTAAATACAGGAATAGGAATGATAAACAGTATAGATGAATATAAAGAAGCTCTCAAAAGACTCAAAGAGTGGGCAAAAGCTTATTATGTGGATGACAATCCTGTAGTAACAGATGAGGTGTATGACAAGCTCTATCATGAAGTATTGGAGTGGGAGAGTAGGCACCCAAAAGACACAGAGCCTACCTCTCCTACACAAAGAGTGGGTGATATGCTCAAAGAGGGCTTTGAGAAGGCTAAACATATAAAAAGAATGTGGAGTATGGAAGATATTTTTGACTCTGAAGGGCTTGTCAAGTGGTATGAGAGGATTGCCAAAGAGTTTCCAAATGAGAGATTTCATGTAGAGCCGAAATTTGACGGAGCCAGTCTCAATCTACTGTATGAAAACGGCAGACTTGTCAAAGCTATTACAAGAGGTGACGGTGTAGTCGGAGAAGATGTAAGCAACAATGCCAAAACGATAAATTCTATTCCGCTTGATATCAATTATAAAGAGCTTATTGAAATCAGAGGCGAAGTATTGATGAGTATAGAAGAGTTTGAAAGACTCAACGAAGAGCGAGAAAAAGCCGGTGAGCCACTCTTTGCCAATCCCAGAAATGCGGCAGCAGGAAGTCTGAGACAGCTTGACCCTTCAATTACCGCAAAAAGAAATCTACTGTTTCAGCCGTGGGGAATAGGTGCCAATTCACTCAATATGGAGTATTTGAGCCAAAAGATGGATTTTGTATATGATTTGGGATTTAGAAGACCACCTCTACAGAGGATTTGCCATAGTGTTGATAAGATAGAAGAAGTTTACAGTGAGCTTCACAAAATAAGACCTACACTGCCTGTAATGCTCGATGGAATGGTAATCAAAGTAGATAGAATTGCTGTGCAGGAGGCTTTGGGATATACTGTCAAATATCCTCGCTGGATGGTGGCATATAAATTCCCTGCTGTAGAGAAACAGACAAAAATCAAAAATATACTGTTGCAGATAGGAAGGACAGGTGTAATTACCCCTGTGGCAGTCGTAGAGCCGGTTAATATCGAGGGTGTAGTAGTTGAGAGGGCTACTTTGCATAATTTTGACGAGATAGAGCGAAAAGATATCCGTATAGGTGATACGGTTACTATAATTAGAAGCGGTGATGTAATTCCCAAAATCATAAGGGTATTGACAGAGTTTCGTGATGGTGATGAACAGATAGTATCTCGACCTGCCAAATGTCCTGAGTGTGGCAGTGAATTATTGGATGAGGGGGCATTAATCAAGTGTCAAAATCTGGAGTGTCCTGCCAGGGTAGTAAACTCTATCATCTACTATGCATCAAGACAATGTATGAATATAGACGGTTTGGGTGAAAAGATAGTTGAGATGCTATATAACGAGGGCTTAGTCAAGAGTATAGAGGATTTGTATAAACTGAAAGTAGAAGATCTTCTCAAACTTGAAGGCTTCAAAGAAAAAAGAGCCAACAATCTAATCAACGCTATAGAGCAGAGCAAAGGCAAAGAGTGCTGGAGATTTCTAAACGGTCTGGGAATAGAGCATATAGGAGAGGTGGCAAGTAAAAAGATATGTGAGAGTTTCGGACTCAAATTTACAGAAACAACCAAAGAGGATTTGATATCTTTAGAGGGTTTCGGTGAAGAGATGGCGGAGAGCTTTTTGGAGTTTATGAGAGTAAACAGAGACAGACTCTTTAGACTCATAGATACAGTCAAGCCGAGCGAGCCGACTCAAACAGTGATAACTGAGTCTGCCTTTACAGGCAAAACAGTAGTATTGACAGGGACAATGAGCAGACCTAGAAGCGAAATCAAAAAAGAGTTGGAGGGCCTGGGAGCCAAAGTCACATCTTCAGTATCCAAAAAGACAGATTTTGTAATTTATGGAGATGATGCGGGCAGTAAATATGACAAAGCTGTCAGTCTGGGAGTAAAAACGATTAGCGAAGATGAAATGAATCAGATATTGGAGCAGTCTGAGTGATAAGAGTAGGCACCGATATTGTATCAATTGATAGAATCTCCAAATCCATAGAGAGATTTGGGGATAGATTTTTAAGTAGATTTTTGAGTCAAAAAGAGTTGGAGACTCTCAGTCTGAAAACATCCTCTGTCGCAGGATATTGGGCGGTCAAAGAGGCACTCTCCAAGGCACTCGGTTGCGGTATAGGAGCTGAACTTTCATTTCACGATATCACTGTCAAAAAAGACACCAAAGGAGCTCCCTTTATCATATTGGAAGATAAGATAATGGAAGAGTTTGCAGTAAAATACATATCTGTCTCTATCAGCCATGATGGAGGTTTTGCTATTGCAGTAGTGGCTCTGGAGATGGAAAAGTGAATAATATAATCACTCTGATGAGACCCCATCAATATATAAAAAATCTGTTTATCTTCATTCCACTGTTTTTTGCGATGAAAATTACAGATACTCATCTGCTTTTTCAGACTGTTTTTGCATTTGTGGCTTTTTCATTGACGGCAAGTGCTATTTATATACTAAATGATTATCACGATATCAAAGATGATAGAGTCCATCCCACCAAGAGATTTCGTCCTTTGGCATCCGGAGCTGTCTGTAGGAGTCAAGCTATATTGATAATGGGATTTTTGTTTTTGTTTGGATTTATTATGATGGCTGTTTTGTCATGGCAGGGATTTGCAATATTATTGCTATATGTAGTGATGAATATAGCTTACAGCTTCAGATTGAAACATATTGCCATTATAGATATCATTATCATATCGCTTGGATTTGTATTGAGGCTCTTTGTAGGTGCGGTAGTGGCAAATATTGAACTATCAGCTTGGATAGTAGTAATGACTTTTCTTTTGGCTCTTTTTATGGCTTTGGCCAAACGCAGAGATGATGTGCTAATTTTTAATCAAACAGGCAAAAAGATGCGAAGAGTCATAGATGGATACAATTTGCAATTTTTGGATACTGCTATGGCTATAATGGCAGCAGTTGTGATTGTAGCTTATACTATTTATACTACATCTCCTCAGACAGTAGAGAAGTTTCACTCCAAATATCTGTATTTGACTGCATTTTTTGTAATAGTAGGAGTGATGAGGTATCTTCAAATAACTTTTGTTTATGAGGATAGTGGCTCACCCACTAAAATAGTATTAAAAGATAGGTTTATGCAGTTTGTGCTTATTGGTTGGGTATTGACATTTGTTTGGATAATATACTAAAGGATACTCATTGGACACTAATCAATCGGCATTTAGAAAAAAAGTCTCTATTACTGTTAAATACTCTCTTTTTGCTTTGATCTCTACACTGGTAAATTTATTGTTTCAGTGGATTAGTTTCAAGCTTTACAGTGGTTTTTTAGCTCTATATATCGCTATGGCTGTGGGGACTTTTGCAGGATTGATAGTAAAATATATTCTAGATAAAAAGTGGATATTTTATCATACTCCAAAAGATAGAAAAGATGATGCAAAGAAGTTTTTTTTATACTCTTTTATGGGAGTATTTACCACTATCATATTTTGGGCAACAGAGATGCTGTTTTACTATCTGATACCTCTAAAAGGCTCTCAATATATCGGAGGTGCCATAGGATTGGCTATAGGATATATAATCAAGTATTTTTTGGATAAGAGATTTGTATTTGTAGATAGAGATTAATGAGTTAAAGGGATAAAATAATGTTATGCACAGCGTGGGGTAATTATCCCAAAATAGAGTGTAAGAGATATAAGTTTAACACCATAGAAGAGCTTGGAGAGATTATTGATAGTAAATCTCCACTGATACCATACGGTAATGGCAGAAGCTATGGTGACTCTGCATTGGCACACCATATTATAGAGACTAGACAGAGAGATTATTTCATAGATTTTGATGAAAAAAGCGGACTTTTATATATAGAAGCTGGTGTGTTGCTATCTGAGATACTGGAGCATTTCGTGCCACGAGGGTGGTTTTTAAAAATTACTCCCGGCACTAAGCTTATCACTATAGGCGGAGCGATAGCCAGTGATGTGCATGGCAAAAATCACCACAAAGAGGGGTGTTTTAGCTCCTGTGTCAAAGAGTTTGAGATTATGTTGCCAGATGGTAAAATTGTTACTTGCACACCTAAAGATACCCCAAATTTGTGGAGAGCTACCTGCGGAGGGCAGGGGCTAACCGGTGTGATACTAAGAGCCAAAATCTATCTCAAAAAAATAGAGTCCAAATATATCAGACAGACGACCATAAAAACAGCCAATCTCAAAGAGACATTTGAAGCCTTTGAAGAGTATAGCGATATGCCATATTCAGTAGCTTGGATAGATTGCTTGGCAAAAGGAGAGGATATAGGAAAGTCTCTGCTGATGGTAGGAGATTTTGATAGTGATGGAGAGTTGGATTATAGATTAAAAGATACTAAAACTATTCCGATTGATTTTCCTGTATTTGCACTAAACAGTTGGAGTGTAAGAGCTTTCAATATGCTATATTACGGCAGAGTCAAAGAGAAGATATCCAAACAAAGAGTTGATATTGATACATTTTTTTATCCTCTTGATGCAATTGGAGACTGGAACAGAATATACGGCAAGAGAGGATTTACCCAATATCAGTTTATATTGCCAAAAGAGAGTAGCTTTGAGGGGTTGCAAAGGATTTTAAAAGAGATTTCAAACTCCGGCAAAGGCTCATTTTTGGCTGTATTAAAACTCTACGGCAAAGCCAATAATAATTGGCTCTCATTTCCTATGGAAGGGTATAGCTTGGCACTTGATTTTAAGATTGAGAGTGGTCTGTTTGAGCTACTTGATAGACTAGATAGAATAGTAGTAGAGTATGGAGGCAGAATTTATCTGACCAAAGATGTGAGAGTGAGCAAAGATATTTTTGAAAAGGGTTATCCAAATATAGACAAATTTAGAGAGTTTAGAGAAAAAAATGGTATGAGTGGAGTGTTTGAGTCTTTGCAATCCAAAAGATTAGAAATTTAAAAAGGGTTTTTTATGAGTTATGTTTTGATAATCGGAGCAAACAGCGATATAGCAAAAGCATGTGCAAGAGAGTATGCAAAAAACGGATATGATTTATATTTGGCTCTAAGAGATAAAGATAGATTAAATGATTTCAAGCAAGATATTGAAGTAAGGACAAAAAGAGCAGTCAAACTTTTAGAATTAGATATTTTAGATTTCAATTCTCATCAAGGTTTTTATAACTCTTTAGATGAAAAGCCTCTTGGAGTGATATCGGCAGTCGGATATCTGGGCAAACACAAAGAGGCTCAAAAGAGCCTAAAAGAGACAAGAAAAATTATAGATACCAATTATACCGGAGTAGTTAGTATATTAAATATAATTGCAAATGATTTTGAAAAAAGAAGAAGCGGTTTTATTGTAGGTATCTCTTCAGTAGCAGGAGATAGAGGCAGAAAAAGCAATTATATATATGGCTCAGCAAAAGCAGCACTCAGTGCATATTTATCAGGACTTAGAAACAGATTATATGAATCACAAGTGCAGGTTTTGACGGTAAAGCCCGGATTTGTAGCTACAAAGATGACAGAGGGTATGGATTTGCCACAAAGATTGACTGCCCAGCCTGATGAGGTAGCCAGAGATATATTGAAAGCTCAACAGAGTGGCAAAGATATAGTATATACCAAATGGATATGGAGATATATTATGCTAATTATTAAAGCAATTCCCGAGTGGCAGTTTAAAAAGATGAGTATATAGAGTGACGGGTCTTATAGTGACCCGTATATTAAAGCAGTTTAGATTAAATTTTTGAGAGTTTATCCATAAAGCTGTTTGCCAATCTATCCATCATCATTTTAGCTAATGCTACATTGCCGTCATCTCTAAAAATAGCAAAGATATTGAGTTTATTGTAATTATCTGTGCTTTTATAAGCTGTTGAACTCATCAAAAATATATGCCCATCAGCTGTTCTTGTCTCTAAGAATGCTGCATCACTAAATCCTACATCCAAAGATGAATCTGATACCATTCTAAAAGCATCATTGAATATACTTGCTGAATATGCTATATCTACACTTGTATTATTCTCATCGAGATAAAGTGTCTCTCCTGAATAATTCAGCACTGCTGAGCCTATATAACCACTTACAGATGCAAGTCTCTTCATCGGTGTTTCAAAATCTATCATTGTTTCTCCTGTTTTATAGCTTTTGTAATTTGTCCATTACTGTGTTAAAATCATCTAATGAATTACCACCTTGCTCTTTGATAAACTCTAAAAGTCTATTCTCTGCCTCTTCAATCCCCTGATTATCTTCAATTTCTTTAAGCTCTTTATATAGAGGCTCTATTATATCCCACGCTTTTGGATTACTTCTTCTTCTTGTGGAAGTATAATTTCTAAGTGTGCCGTTTGGATTTAATGCAGGTCTTACAACAGCAAATACTTTGTAAAAATTGCCATCTTTTGTCTTATTCTTTACAAAAACTTTTATCTCTTTTTTGGCTTTTAGATTATCCCAAAGAAATTTAAATATAGTTTTTGGCATATCCGGATGTCTAAGTATTGAGTGTGGTGAGCCGATTAACTCATCTTGTGAATATCCGCTTAGTTTTACAAATATCGGATTACCATAGGTGATATTACCCTCTTCATCAGCTTTTGATACAACAATATCTATATCTTTTACCTCTACCTCTTCATTTGCCATATATAAATGCTCCTTTAATTTAAGAAATATGCTACCCATCTTCATAAATTACTGCTATCTATATACAACATATAAGATAAGTTATATATTTAGGATTGATGGGATAATATACGAATTACTTGTAATTGTAGTGTAAATAGATTAATCATAAAAAGAGAGGAGAAAATCCTCTCTATAAAAGAGTTATCAGACTCTAGCCTCTTCTCTTCTTTGAAGATACTCCCACTTCTCATTTACCTCTTTTTGAATCATATCAATTACATGTCTATTTTCTGGCTTAAATAAGTGTCTGTATCTACCTTGAGCTGCCAAATACTCCTCTACCGGAATAATATTTTTTGGTCTGTATAAAATATTTAACTCTGTTCCGTTAATAATCTCATATATTGGGAACATCAATGAATCTGTTGCCAAATCTGTTACATGAATAGTATCTTTTGGGTCAAACTTCCACTCAGTAGTACAGGCTGAAACTGTATTGATAAAACATGGTCCTTCAGTCTCAAGAGCCTTTTGGAAACCTTTTGCCATACTCTTCCACTTGTTTGGAGAGAGTTGAGCTACATAAGGAGCTCCATGAGCTGCCATAATAGCTACCATATCTTTTTTCTTCTGCTTTTTACCATAACTTACTCTACCAGCTTGTGCAGTAGATGTATGAGCTCCTGTTGGAGTAGCAGATGATCTTTGACCTCCAGTATTGGCATAATTTTCATTATCCAGACAGATATATGTAAAGTCATGACCTCTCTCTACTGCACCTGAGAGCCACTGAAAACCGATATCATAAGTAGAGCCATCTCCACCAAATGCTACGAATTTGACAGGAGCATCTGGGTCTTTTAATGTCCCTTTTCTTTTTCTTGCTTTATACATAGCTTCAGCACCAGCTGCGGCAGTAGCTGCATTTTCAAATCCGATATGTATCCAGGAAGTATCCCATGATGTATATGGATATACTGCAGTAGATACCTCCAAACAACCTGTATTTGTAGCAACTACAAGGTTGTCATCTGTACAGTTTAGTAACTCTCTTACTATCATAGAGTGAGCACAACCCGGACATAAAAGGTGAGCACCTTCAAGTCTCTCATTGTTTGTAGAGAACTCTTTTAAGTTTTTAATTGAAGTAATTGCCATATCTTAGCTCCTTTTCATCTCATAAAAGCCGAGTTTTGGACCTCTTAGTCCGCTAAATTGCTGTATCTCGGTAGTAATATATCCCACATCTGCGTGGCCCTTCTGCTCTCTAAATATTCTTTTTGCTTCATTTATAGAGAAGTCCCTTCCTCCAAGTCCGTAGATAAAGTTTGTAATTAGTGGTCTGTCTTGAGTAGAAACCATAGCACCTGCTACTTCATTATATAGCATACCCATAGCCCCCATTGGTGCAGAGTGATCAAGTGTAGCCACAGCTTTTACATTTGCCAAAACATCTCTCATTTCATTGAATGGGAATGGTCTTATACATCTTGGAGCTACTACTCCGGCTTTAATTCCCTCTTCTTCTCTGAGTTGCTTAGCAGCCAATATACAAGTCTCAACAGTCGCACCAAGTGCTACTATTGCCACCTCTGCATCATCCATCATATAAGTTTCAAGTCTTTTATACTCTCTACCAGTTTTCTTCTCAAACTCTTCAAATACTCTATCAATTACAGTATAAGAGTCCATCAAAGCTCTATGCTGTTTTGCTTTATGCTCATAGTGCCAATCCTCTTCTGTTTGAGCACCATAAGTAACAGCTTTGGAGAAATCCAACATCTCATCTACCGGCTTAAAATCTCCTACAAAGGCATACGCTTCATCATCACTTAAAGGTCTAATATTTTGAGCAGTATGTGAAGTGGTAAATCCATCTTGATGAACCATAACCGGAAGTCGGACATTAATATCTTCACCAATTTTAAAGGCACAAAGATTCAAATCATATACTTCCTGGGCATTGAATGCGTCAAGTTGAATCCAACCACTATCTCTACCAGCATACATATCACCATGATCCCCTCGCACATTAAGTGGAGATGCCACAGCTCTATTTACTACATTTAAAACTATCGGCAGTCTCATACCGGATGCTTGATAAAGCACCTCAATCATCAGCATAAAGCCCTGAGATGATGTAGCAGTAGCCACTCTCCCACCGGCAGCAGATGCTCCTACACATCCACTCATAGCAGCATGCTCAGACTCTACCATCACAAATTCACCATCAATATAACCATTTGCCATAAAGGCACCATATCCCTCAACAATCGGCGTAGAAGGAGTAATCGGATAAGCAGCAACTACATCAACCTGAGCTTGTCTCAGTGCTTGTGCAGCCGCATGGTTACCATCCCAAACTTCTATTTCATTCAATTCCATTTTCTCAGCCATATCTATCCTTTAATCTTTTTTCTCTTTTTTCTTTTTCTCAGGCCACTTTGCTAAAGCATCTTCCGGTGCTTCTGCTTCAGCAAACATCAATAGAGATTTAGGGTTTGTAGGACACACTTCCACACATACACCGCAACCTTTACAATGGTCATAATCAATTCCAAGCATCTGCTTATCTCTTGATATAATAGAAGTATCCGGACACCATACCCAACAGTTCTGGCAATCAATACATATATCTCTGTTATATACAGGTTTAATTACTCTCCATGAGGCAACTGTGGCTGTATAACTGTTAAAATCTGAATATGCTCTCTCTTCTGGTCGTAAAAGTGCTGCATTTCCTATTGGTTGGTCAAATGATGGTAATACTACACCTTGAGTTACCTCATCCCAACCTACCATCTCTTCAGCACCAAGTTCTCTTACACCTCTTTTATCGGTAGCTAATACACCTTTCATTATTTCATCCTTCTATTTTACTTCGTTGTAAGCTCTAGTAATTGCTTCCATATTTGCATCTATGATTTTTTGAGGGAATTTCGCCAAAACTCTCTTCATACTATCAAGGAAAAAATCAAGCTCAAACATACCAGAGACCTTCATCAATGCTCCAAGCATTGGAGTATTAGGAATTGCTCTTCCTATGGTATCCATAGATATACCGATACAATCAACTACAAAAACTCTATCTTTTTTATCCTGTAAAGCAGGAATTTGAGCAATTAGCTCATTTTTGTCAAGATGTGTAGTAATGATATATTTTGTAGTATCTTTTTCATTCTCTGTGATATTATCACTAAATGCTAAAGCCGGGTCAATTACCAAAACATAATCCGGATTCATAAATTTTTCATGATTGATAATCTGCTCATCATCAATTCTATTGTATGCTCTCATGGCAGCACCTCTTTTTGCTGAGCCATATAGAGCAAATGCCTGAACCTCTTTACCAGTTCTTGCGACTACATCGCCAAGTCCTTTGGCACCTGTTACGGCACCCTGTCCAGCACGAGAGTGCCATCTAATCTCTATCATATTACCTCCTCGGTTTGTAGATTATGAATTAGAGCTATTGTAATATTATGAGCTTAAACGATGCTGTAACGACTATAAAAATTATAAATCCTCTATATAATCTACCGCTTCTGAAACACTTTTTAACACAATAGCACCACAATTTTGTAAAGTTTTGCTATCTGAATAACCACACTCTAGACCTATTGGCTTGATGTTTGCATTTATTGAAGCTTCAATATCCATACATGTATCTCCCACCATCCATACACTTTTTTTATCTTTTATCCCCATATTTGATAATGCCTTTAAAATAGGCTCTGGATGCGGTTTATGGTAAGTTACATCTTCACTTCCGATTATAGTTTCAAAATATTGGTATATATTTAGATGTTTTAAAAGCTCAATAGAGTATTTGCCTGTTTTGGTAGTTACCACTCCAAGCCTTGTAAAGCTGTGAGCTTTTTTTAAAGCTTTTGCTACATTCGGTAACAAGATAGTTTTTGCCGTATGCACTTTGGAGTAGAAACTTTTATATATATCAGAGGCTCTATTTGTATCTTTTTCATCTACCCCCAAAGATAGAAACATTTTAGGTAGAGGGTGTCCGATTTGATTTTTAATCTCTTCATCTGACGGATTTTCTATCCCCAAACTATCAAATGTTTTATGAAAGCTGTATAATATCGCATCTGTTGAATCTATGAGTGTGCCGTCTAAATCAAAAAGTATGACTTTTTTTTTCAATATTTGTTCCTTGTATTAATATAGTTGGTTATTTAATCAATGCCTAATGCCCAATGCCTAATTTCATCAATTATATTATAATACTACATCAAAACGCAGGAGGCTCCCTTAGTGGAAAACAGTTTAGAAAGAAGTATTACCCAAAAGTTGGATTTAGATGGATATTTGAATAAATTTACATCTTTTATGGCAAGAGAAAAATCTGTGGCTATGCAAGGAGATGCAAATAACCATTACAGATATATAAAAGCTCTTGAAAAAGTGGATATCCCTCAAATGCCACAAATTCCAAATCTTGATGACAAATTAGCAAGATTATCAAAACAAGGAGTGTTACATCTGGATGAGATTTATCACTTTGTAAAGATTATATATCTTTTTAATAAATTAAAAGCTATGGAGTTGCCTCAACCTATGGCTGGTAAAATAGCAGAGATTGAAATACCACAGGAGATACTAAATATAACTACATACTTTACAGATGAAGGGGATTTAGACCCAAGTAAAGATGATGAATTATTTGATATACAAAATGCCGTAGAGAGAAATAAAAGAGATATAAAAGAGGTATTATCATCAATTACAAGAAGCTCTAAATTACAAGATTATCTTGTAGATAGCAGTATCCACCTCATTAACGGTGAAGAGGCACTATTGGTAAGAGGAGGCTTCTCATCAGTTATAAAAGCTTCTATAATTGGTAGAAGCTCTGCCGGATTTTTCTATATACTACCGGATAAAATCAAAGAACTCAAAGATAAAGAGGCCAAACTCTTAAGTAAAAAAGAGGAGATTATCTGGAGATATTGCAAAGAGTTTTCTGCAATTATGCACAGATGGGAGAGATTTTTACGCTTTTTAAATAAAGAGTTTGATATATTTGACCACTATCAGGCAAGAGTCAAATTTGCCAAAGCATTTGATTATAAATTTATACTTCCATCTAAAACAAAAGATGTAATACTTCAAGATTTTGCCCATCCTGCACTTGATAATCCAAAGCCTATAAATATATCACTGAAAAAGCCGATAATGTTGGTTACCGGGGTAAATGCCGGTGGTAAAACAATGCTACTTAAATCTATACTCTCAGCTGTATATATGAGTAAATATCTTTTGCCTTTTAGATGTGATGTAAATAGAAGTGTCGTAGGAACATTCAAAAGTATAGAAGCAATTATAGATGACCCACAATCAGTCAAAAATGATATCTCAACCTTTGCCGGTAGGATGCTTGAGTTTTCAAAACTATTCAGAAAAAAAGATGCAATAGTGGGAGTAGATGAGATAGAGCTTGGAACTGATGCAGATGAAGCAGCATCTCTGTTTAGAGTGCTTTTAGATGAGTTAATCAAAAGAGATATTACATTTATTGTAACTACTCACCACAAAAGACTTGCTTCACTTATGGCTGGAGAAGATAGTGTAGAATTAGTAGCTGCTCTTTATGATGAAGAAAAGAGGCGACCGACATATACATATCTACAAGGAAGTATAGGCAAAAGTTATGCATTTGAGACAGCCCAAAGATACAATATTCCAGAATCTATTGTAGAAAAAGCCAAAGAGTTATATGGAGAAGATAAAGAGAGACTTAATGAACTGATTGAGCAATCAACCAAATTGGAAAGAGATATGAGACAAAAGATAGCCAAGCTTGATACTCAAATAAAAGAGCTCCACCGCAAAGAAGAAGCCCTAAAAGAGACCCAAGAGAAGATGAAAGAGGAGCAAAGAAAGGTATTGGCTACTCTTGAAAATAGATATAATGCTGCTACAAAAAGAGCATTAAGTGCACTCAAAGAGGCAGAATCGGCAAAAGCTAGACAGTTACTAAATGAAGCTCACAAACACAAAAATAGAGCCAAACTAAAAGATAAAGATGATACAAAATTACCGGAGTTTAAAGTAGGACAAAAGGTAAAATACCGCTCCCATACAGCAGAGATTTTATCTATCAAATCAAAAGAGGCATTTATATCAGCTGATGGTATCAAAATGAGAGTGCCACTCAAAGAGTTGAAAGTTTTACCACAAAATATCAAAACACTCAAACCAAAAATAAAAGCCAAAGCTGATATAAAAGTGCAAAGAAGTAACAAGGCATCACTGTTTATAAAGCTGCTTGGGATGAGAGCAGATGAAGCCATAGATGCACTAGATGACTTTTTATCAAATGCTTTGATGCATGGACTTAGTGAAGTTGAGGTAATTCACGGCACGGGTAGCGGAGTATTGGCAAAAGTGGTATCAGAGCATTTAAAAAAGCATCCAAAGGTTAAAAACTTTTATAGAATGCCTGGAAATATGGGAGTAACGGTAGTGGAATTATAGACTCAAATAGGCTATGAAAAATCAACAGGATCCATATCTATCTCCACTTTTGGAGAGCGGATAGAGTAGAGGGCTTTTAAAAGCGGGATTCTCTTTTTAGCACGAAGCAAAATGGTATAGCGGTATTTTCCGGCTATCTTTTCTACAGGGGCTTTGCCATAGCCTATCAATTCTATATCTTGAAACTCTTTTAGTCTCATAGCAGTATCATGGCACAGTTTTGATGCTTTTTCATCACTCTTGTCTGCTATTAAGACTCTGGCAAGTTTGCGAAAAGGAGGATACAAATCTTTTGCAAATATCTCTTCATCTTGCAAAAAGAGTTCATAATCTTTGATATATTTTCTGAAATACTCCTCTTTGCCACTCTGTATAAGAACTGTAGCCGGTTTGCTTCTACCGCTTCTACCTGCTATCTGATGTAAAAGCCCTAATGCCTTTTGGGCTGCTTTGTAATCTGAAATTCCTAGTATATAATCAAGTCCGGTAATAATTGAGAGAGTAATATTGGGGTAGTCGTGTCCTTTGCTGAGCATTTGGGTGCCTACAATTACATCACTCTCTCCACTCTCTATCCTTTTGAGAGCTTTTTCGAGTTTGGAGGCGGTGGTGATATGGTCTTTGTCCAAAATCTCCACTCTGATACCCTCTATAGACTCTTTGATGATTTCTGTTGCTTCCATCGTGCCTATTCTGTTGCTGCTTAAAGGAGAGTGTCCGCAATTTGAGCAGTTTTGCGGTATTGCTTCGGTATATCCGCAGTAGTGGCATCTGATATGTTTTGCATATCTGTGCAGACTCATTCCCACTGAGCAGAATGGACACATATGTGTCTGACCACATTGTGGGCAGTAGAGATATTTGAAATTGCCTCTTGTCGGAATAAATAGCAGACTCTGCTCACCCCTGCGGTAGTTACTCTGTAGTGCTGATATGATTTGGGGTGTAATTGTATCTCCGGTGATAAATCTATACTCTTTTTTTGAATCAATATATGGTTTTTTAAGTCTGGCTACAGGGTAGTGCAGATAGCTTGTGAGTGAGGGGGTGGCACTGGCAAGCCATACTGAAATACCAAACTTTCTGCCTATCCATACAGCCATATCTCTGGCATTATATCTGGGGCGATTGTTTGCTTTGTAACTCTCATCATGCTCTTCATCTACAATGATAAGCCCCAAATCTACCATAGGCAAAAAGAGTGATGATCTAGCCCCTGCTACTATTTTGATTTTGCCTTCTCTTATTCGTTGCAAAATATCATCTTTGCGTTTTTTACTCAATTTGGAGTGCCATACATCTACCATATCACCAAAGTATGATTTTAGTCTTTTTAACATTTGTGGTGTCAGTGCAATTTCTGGCATCAGCATTATTACACTTTTGCCACTTTTTAGTATTTGATACATTTTATGAATATATAGCTCTGTTTTTCCGCTTCCTGTCACTCCAAAGAGCAAAGATATAGAGTTTTTATTCATCTCTTCAAATGCTTTTTTTTGTAATTGAGTTAAAGTTGGCAGTGAGCTTTCATCTATATTTGGAGAGTTTGAAACTGTTTTTGTATCTTTTTTAAATGGCTGAAAGAGTGCCAGTGCTTCACCAAAAGATGAAAAGTAGTATTCAGATATGAATTTGGCACTCTCTAATTGCTTGTTGTCAAAGTATTCATCAGATATATTTATGATATCTTGAGTCTCAAATTCACTCGGTTTGCTTACCTCTTCTATAATTACTGCTCTTTTGACTCTGCTGTGAAGTGGCACATCAACAATAGTGCCACTATCTAGCTTATCTTTAAAAGAGTAGGTCAAAACCGGTGAAGCTGAGCGTAAGAGAGCGGTTTTATAGTAGTGCATTATATATAATACTCACTTTTTGATTTTTTGGCATTGGGCATTGGGCATTGGGCATTGGGCATTGGGCATTGGGCATTGGGCATTGGGCATTGGGCATTGGGCATTGGGCATTGGG
>WFNP01000074.1 GCA_015488535.1 Nitratifractor sp. | reverse complement strand
CATTATATTGTATATATAACTCCCCAATGTATTATACTTTGTATAATGAGATTTTTGTTTAGTTATTGGTCTTTTATATCTATTTTTATATTATTTGTATCATTTTTATACAAACTAGTATTTTCTAATGCCTAATGCCCATTGCCTAATTACTAATTCATTAATTGCTATATTGCTTTCAGATAAAGAGTCAGTTACACATCAAAAGATATATAACTAGATATAATATTTCCTAATGCCCAATGCCTATTGCCCAATTACCATTTCATTTTGATAATTTAAAATTCACCAATAACCAATAACAAATATACTAATATACCAATACACCAATTTTATATATTGTTTCTAAAATACACATCTCAATGCTTATATCAAACTCAATATCATCTTATATTAGAGTTAAAAGTTACTAATGGTAAAATCACCCAACCCTAAAATCAAAGGAGAAGCTGATGGCTCAAAGAGCGATACGCGAATATGACGGAAAAGCGTTGTTTTCCAAACACTGGAATGAATATTTTGATGGTTTTCACTACCCATTTAAATCTGTTTTAGTTACAAGTGGTGATGAACTTAGAGAAAAAGCCAAAGAGCATGGTTTTGAGTGGCTAAATCAAGAGCCTCTTGTTGTAAAACCTGATATGCTGTTTGGTAAAAGAGGTAAAAATGACTTGGTTCTTTTCAGAGTAGAAAAACCAGGTGATGTTACTCTTGAAGATGCTGCAAAGTGGATTGATGAAAAACAGTCTCATGATGTTACTCTGCTATCTGGTCAGCATGGAAGACTTACACATTTCATAGTTGAGCCTTTTACTCCACATACACAAGAGCAAGAGTATTATATAGCTGCTACTACTGTGGGTGAAGATGATGTGCTTTATATGTCTGCCGAAGGTGGTATGGAAGTAGAAGAGGGTTGGGATGAGAAGGTAAATGAAGTAAAAATTCCAATTAATATGAATGATGCCGATATTGAAAAAGCAATTCATGCAAATATCCCTCAAGATATTCCTGATGAAAGCAAAGGGACATTTGCTACATTTGCTCTTCAATTCTTCAAATTCTTCAGAGATATGCACTTTGCTTATCTTGAAATAAATCCACTTGTATTGATAGGTAATGATGCTCATATCTTAGATCTTGTTGCAAGACTTGATGATACAGCAGGATTTTTGATGAAAGATGCATGGGGAGATATAGAGTTCCCGACAGCATTTGGTATGGAAGATCAATCTCCTGAAGAGAAAGCTATTGCAGAAGCTGACAGTAAATCAGGAGCATCACTAAAACTTACTATCCTAAATCCACAGGGTAGAATCTGGACAATGGTAGCAGGTGGTGGAGCTTCTGTTGTTTATGCTGATACTATTGCTGACCTTGCCGGTGTAAAAGATTTGGCAAACTATGGTGAATACTCCGGTGGTCCTACTACTGGTGAGACAGAGTTTTATGCTGAGACTATCTTTGATTTGATGACAAGATATCCGGATGAGAGAGGTAAAATTCTAATTATTGGTGGAGCAATTGCCAACTTTACAGATGTAGCCAAGACTTTCACAGGTATCATTAATGCACTTGAAAAGTGGGCACCCAAACTAAAAGAGCATAAAACCAAGATTTATGTAAGAAGAGGCGGACCAAACTACGAAAAGGGTCTAAAAGATATCAAAGAAGCAGCCGATAGATTGGGGCTTGATATGGAAGTTTACGGACCAGAGACACATGTAACGGATATCGTCCGTATGGCAGTAGAGAACGAGAAATAAGAGCAGGAGAAGATTTATGAGCAGACTTTTTACAAAAGATACACAAGCTATATTTTGGAATAACAATAAAAGTGCAATCCAGCGAATGTTGGATTATGATTATGTAATAGGTAGAGAGACTCCTTCTGTTGCTGCTATCGTAGCTCCTACTAGCAGTGCAAAATTTGAGAAGTTTTTCTGGGGACCAGATGAAATAATGGTAGATGTTTTCCGCTCTACAGCCGAAGCTGCTAAAGCTCATCCAAATGCTGATGTGCTTTTAAACTTTGCATCATTTAGAACAGCTTATGATGTAAGTATGGAAGCAATTGCTATGGATGGACAGTTTAGAGTTATTATGGTAACAGCTGAAGGTATTCCAGAAAGACTTGCAAGAAAGATGAACCAGGCTGCAAGAGATGCAGGTGTTACAGTAATAGGACCGGCAACTGTTGGTGCAATTGCTCCGGGAGCATTCAAAATTGCAAATATCGGTGGAACAATTGAAAATATTATCAACTCTAAGCTACACAGAGCAGGAAGTGCAGGACTTGTAACTCGTTCAGGTGGTCTGTTTAATGAGCTTTGTAACATAATCTCACTCAATGCTGATGGAATTGCGGAGGGTGTTGCAATTGGTGGAGACAGATTTGTAGGCTCTGTATTTATTGACAATCTCCTTAGAATGGAGAGTAACCCGGATGTAAAATATATGATACTTCTTGGGGAAGTTGGTGGAACAGAAGAGTATAAAGTAATTGAAGCTGTAAAAGATGGCAGAATTACAAAGCCAATTATTGCGTGGTGTATCGGAACAATCGCCAAGCATTTCAGCAGTGGTGTTCAGTTTGGTCATGCAGGAGCCAGTGCAAATGCAGACAGAGAGACAGCAGAAGCTAAAAACCAAGCTATGCGTGAAGCCGGTATCCATGTGCCAGATAGCTTCAATGATTTGCCAAGAGTTATCAATGAAGTTTATACCAAGCTATACAATGAGGGCGTAATCCTTGAGATTGAAGAACCAGAAATTAAAACTATTCCAAAAGTAAGAAGACCTAAGCAGTTCATCTGTACTATCAGTGATGATAGAGGTGAAGAGGCTACTTATGCAGGATTCCCAATCAGCTCAGTAGCTACTCCGGATACCGGTAAGAGTATCGGTGATGTTGTATCTTTACTATGGTTTAAAAAAGTTTATCCAAAATGGGCAACTGAATTTATAGAAACTGTAATTAAAACAGTAGCTGACCATGGTCCGGCAGTTAGTGGAGCTCACAATGCAAAAGTTACAGCAAGAGCCGGTAAGAGTGTAGTTGAGTCTCTTGTTACCGGACTTTTGACAATTGGTCCAAGATTTGGTGGTGCCATTGATGGAGCAGCAAAATATTTCAAATATGCAGATGACAATAATTTGACACCTGCTGAGTTTTTGGCATATATGAAAAAGCAAGGTATCCCAATTCCAGGTATTGGACACAGAATCAAGTCTTTAAGAAATCCAGATTTGAGAGTTGAAGGACTCAAGAAGTTTGCCCAGGAGTATTTCCCTGCTACTCCACTACTTGATTATGCTTTGACAGTAGAGCAACTTACTACATCTAAAAAAGATAATCTTATTTTGAATGTTGATGGAACTATCGGTATATTGATGGTAGATATGTGGAGAGCATTGGGATACAGCGAAGAGGAGATTGATGAGTTTATTGAGTCTGGAACTCTAAATTCATTCTTTATCTTAGGTAGAACTATCGGATTTATCGGTCATGTGCTTGATGAGAAGAGACTTGCTATGCCTATGTATAGACACCCAATGGATGATATCCTTTATGATGTCAAAAAGGCTGAAGAGATATAATTACTCTTTTCTTTTCGACTGTGGGGATTTCCCACAGTTATCCCCTTATTTATCTTAAATTTTTAAAACATATCTTTTTCTATATTGTGATCTGCAGTTATATTATTCTCTTGTGGCATATCCGAAGGCTTTATAGGTTTCATCTTTTTTAGATACTCTTTTATGTAAGCAGGAGTATTTTTATTGACTCTGTATCCGCTTTTTATAAGGTCATGATATACAAACGGCAGATAATGCTCTCTTGTTACTACTATATTGGTTTTGTAAGTTGCCCATTTAAACATAGCATTGGCTCCTTTTTCTCCTACATGTATGCACCCGTGTGACATGGCATTTGTATTACCCATATGAAGTGCATGACCTCTGTTTGTGAAAAAGAGTGAAAAATCCATATTGTTTTTACCCTTTGGGTCTGGGTGCTGTTTGGACATATGGTATCTCTCTTTTCTGATGACTCTGTAGATACCAGATGGAGTCTCATGCCCTTTGGCTCCTGATGAGATAGAAGCACCCCACCATACTACACCGTCTCTGTCTATAGCATAGGCTAAACCGTCGGCTCCTTTTTCTCTGACTGATACGACGATGAAATCTTTACCTTTAAAATCTACTATATGCTTCTTTGAGCTATTGTTTTCCAATACGGCAAACTTTGTCTTTGATAGTGGTTTGACATGACCTTCTATCATACCTGTATATCCGTTTAGCAACGATACAGATATCAGTAATGTTGATACAAAGAATATATCTTTTTTCATACTTTGCTCCTTTTTGGGATAGAATAGTCAAATAATATCAAAATAAGGGAGTATCAGTATGTATAAAAAAGTATTAAGCTTAGGATGTATTGCAATAATTTTTGCAATATTTAGCGGATGCGGAGTATTACCAAGCCCTCAAAAGCCAAACAGTATGAAGATACCGGATAATATGAGTGAGAGTTTTAAAAAAGGGATGGAAGATGGATGCCTGACAGCCACAGGTGAATATACAAAAAATTCTGATTTATTCAACTCTAATGAAGATTATAAAAACGGCTGGTTTGCAGGTAGAAGCAAATGTAACCCCAGTAATCATCAATAGGTATAATATAATCAACTTTTAAGAGTTTTGTTGTATAATCGCAAAACTTTTTTCTATGGTTGGACAGAGTAATTACTCCTGTTTAGACCAAATGAATAAATCAGACCAATATTATAAAGGTATCAAAATGGCAAGAAGATGTCAAGTAACAGGAAAAGGACCATTGGTAGGATACAATGTATCTCACGCTCACAACAAAACAAAAAAGAGACAGCTTCCAAACTTGAGAGTAGTAAGAGTTACTCTTGAAGATGGAACAAGAAAGAAGATTAAAGTAGCTGCTTCTACTCTTAGAACAATGAAGAAAAAAGCTAACGAAGCTACTGTAGCTTAATCTTTCGGGAGTCTTCTCCCACCCCTTTGACTACAATTCATATCAATTTTTAATATACTTTCAATATATCTAACTAAAATTACACAACTTTTAAATATTAGGATATGTAATGATTATACTTTTGGCACCCAGCGAAGGTAAAAGAAGTGGAGGAGTAGAGTCTAAACTTAATTTAGAATCTTTGGTATTTAGTGATATTTTGAGTGATTTGAGACTAAAGCTCATTGATAGATATACAGATATATTATTTTCAAGTGACAAAAACAAGATAGTAGAGTTATTAGGTATCAAAAAAGAGAATATCATAGAGCATTATAAAAAGCTGGATATTTTGAATTCACCTCTACTTCCTGCAATCGAAAGATATGATGGTGTAGCGTTTGATTATTTGGATTATGCTACTTTGCCAAATGAAGCCAAAGAGTATATATCCAAGCATCTGTATATTTTTTCAAATCTGTTTGGCATATTAAAATCATCAGATATGATACCTGATTACAGAGTAAAGCAAGGCTCAAAAATAGGTGAATATTCACCGGAAAAAGTATATGCACCTCTTATGAAAGAGTTGGATATCAGATTTGAGGGTGAAGATATCTTAGATATCAGAGCCGGATTTTATGATAAATTTTATAAACCCAAAATTCCCTACGCAACGCTAAAATTTCTAAAAAATGGCAAAGTAGTAAGCCACTGGGCAAAAGCATACAGAGGCTTGGTCTTAAGATATATCTCAATTAACGCTGTTAAGAGTCTTGAGGAGTTTGAACAGATGCCAATGGAAGGGTTGAGACTAATTGAAATTCAACAAAAAAGAAATAAAATAGAATATATTTATGAGATAGAGGATAAGTAGTGAAGAGAGTATTTGAGATAGGTGCAAAGATAGATGATGGATGGAGTAGTGATAACAAAAGCTCAAAAGAGTTAAAAAAAGAGTATAAAAACCCCAATGAGTGCAGAGTCAAAATATTTACAGAAAAAAGAAGAGGCAAAACTGTAACTATAGCTAATGGTATAGAGATATCTCCTGCTTCTGCCAAGGAGATACTAAAAAGACTCAAAAAAAGACTCAAAAGAGGTGGCACATTTAAAAATAGCTCCTTTGAATTTCAGGGTGAATGCAAAATGGAATTGAAAAATGCTTTAAAAGATGAAGATTTTAACTAACGGACAGGAGTTTAGCCCCGTAATTTTATAGAAGCCCTAAAGAGGCTTCTTGATAGTGTTATTTGCTTGTAGAGTTACTGTCTAGCTTTTTGATTTTTATCTCTTTTGGAGGGTTCTTTTTTGGGATGGATACTATTATCATATCTCCCTTTTGAGCTGCATCAATTTTATCTGCATCTGTATTTGGTGGCAATGTGAAGCTTTGTGAATAGCTTTGATTATTGTAGCTTACATACTGCACATTTTTATCTTTTTTCTCCTCTTTTTTATGCTCTTGCACATTGATTGTGAGAATATTACCGCTTACACTCATCTGCACTTTTGAGTTTTTGAGGTCATTTACTTTGATTTTAAGCTCATAATGGTCTCCTTTGTCCTCAAAACCACTACTCATAATACTGCCACTGTTGAATGATACAGGTATATTTGCCACACCTGCACTGTTTAAAGAGTTGAAATATTTGCTCATCTGTTCATGCATCATTCTCATCTGCTGAATTTGAGCCTGCATAAACTTTTCCATCTCTGCAAACGGGTCATTTTGTGCCATTGCTGAGACAGATGTGATAGCTACAATAGATAATCCTGCTATAAATTTTTTCATTATACACTCCTTTGTATATTTTTCAAGTTGAAGTGTATAGACTCAAGTTTAATGATATGTAAACAGTAGAGGCACTGCACTCTCATCAAACTGAGCCAACTCCTTGAGAGTAGCCATCAATGCCATCAGTTTATTTCTCACTTCCAGCTCTTCAAGCTCAGGTTTTGAATCAGCCACTACTCCGGCACCTGCTTGTAGGGTGATTTTATCTGGTTGGATTAAAGCAGTGCGAATTGCTATAGCTGAATCCATATCTCCGGTAAATGAAAAATATCCTACACTACCACTGTAAAAGCCTCTCTTTAAGCCCTCAAATTTGGCTATCAACTCCATAGCTTTTATCTTAGGGGCTCCTGTCATAGTCCCAGCTGTAAAGGTGGCTCTAAATAGATCAAACATATCTTTGTCATCATCTATTTGGGCTACTACATCGCTAACCATATGCATCACATGTGAATACTTCTCTACTCTCATCATCTCAGGCACTTTAACTGTGCCGGTTTTTGCTACCCTGCCTACATCATTTCTACCCAAATCTACAAGCATCAGATGCTCTGCACACTCTTTTGGGTCATTTAGCATCTCAAGTTCTAGCTCATGGTCTCTTTGTGGAGTATTGCCTCTTTTTCTCGTCCCTGCTATTGGTCTAAGCAAAATCTCTCCCATAGTAAGCCTCACCATTACCTCTGGAGATGAGCCACAAATTGAAAAATCTTCATAATCAAGCAAAAACAGATATGGAGATGGGTTTTTGGAGCGAAGGAGTCGATAAAAACTTAGTGGGTCTATAACTCCTTTTTGGGTATATCTGTTTGATGGTAGCATCTGAAATACATCACCGGCTCTTATATGCTCTTTAGCCTTCTTAACTATTTGCATAAATCTATCAGCAGATATTGCAAATTCACCCTCACCCTCCAGTTTGGCGGGTTTGAAAGGCTTTGGAGTGTGGGCTTTTTGCAATAACTCTTCAAGCTCTTTTATCATATCTTTGGCACTATCTGATGTATCTATGATTGTAAGCTCTGAGCTTTTGTGCGAAAAGCTGATTATGATTTCTGGACGCACCATATCCAAATCTGGAGTATTTAGTGTATCTTTTAGATTATCCATACTCTCTTTTAATACAGGCTCAAAGACTTTGACCATATCATAAGCTATAAATCCGATAAATCCATCTACAAATGAAAATCCGGCTTTTTTGGCTATATCTTGATACTTTTGTTTGTCTATCTTTTTGTAATACTCCTGCATAAAAACAAACGGGTCATCTATATCAATATCTTGTTTCTTTTTGCCTATAAAGTAGCTGACTATATTATCTTTATATATAATCCTCTCTCTTGCTCCTATTGTTATGAAGCTGAAATTACCCTCTTCGGTAGTAACAACACTCTCAAAAAGCATTGTAATTTCATCATTAAAAATCTCTTTAATCTCTCCATACAGAGCCACAGGGGATAATTGGTCAAACAGATACTTTTTTATCATTTATTTTGCCCTCACTACAAAACCGCTTATACCAAGAGAACTCTTGATATTTGCAAGATTACTCTTTGCCTCTTCATAACTGCTGTATGGTCCTACTCTGACTTTTATCAGGTTTCCACTTTTGAAAAGCTTGTAATGGTAACCTTTTGATTTGATATTCTCAATATATTTGTGATTTGGTGTTTTGCTGAAAGAGCCTACCTGAATATAGTAAATTTTTCCGGAAACACTATTTGTATGTTTGGTAGTAGAATGTTTTTTAAATAGTTCACTTGGCTTAGATGGTTTGGATTTTGTTTTAGTCTCTTTTTTTACTTTTTTACTACTCTTGTGAGTTGGTTTTGGTGCTTTGTGAACAGGAGCTGACTCTCTTTTATTCACCTCTTTTTTATGCTCCTGTGCTTTGACAGGCTCTGCATGTTTTTCCTCTTTTGTCTCTGTTACAACAGGTTTTTCTTCTTTTTCTACTTTTGGTGCAGGTAGAGGTATTGTGGGTAATTCATCATCTGATATAGGTTTTAATTCATCTGGATTGTCATCTTTGTTTTTATCTGTCATCGTTATAGGATTTTTTACAGGCTGTAACTCCTTATCTATAGTTTCACTCTTTGAGGAGGTTTTTTCAGTGCTGTTATTTTCGCTTCCGCCTACTACCGAACGCATTATTGTCATTCCTGCAACCAATATAATGATAATTAGAGCAATAATTGCCAAAACTCTTTTTGGCTTTTTACTTTTGTTGTTATCATCTTCTATTATCAAATCTTGCATATCATATCTGTTCATCTATACTTCTCCCATATCTAATTATTTCAATTATAACCAATCGAAGATTAGCATTATATTAACTAATATATTCATCTATGGGAAGTGGATAGATATTTTTCTCAAATGGTATATCTGTATCAGGGTATATTTGCCAACTCTTTTGTATTTTGCTCTCTAACATTTTTGAAATCTCTCTTCCAAATCTATGGAGAGACTCTATACTCTGCATATTGGTAAAAATATGAATCTGTATATCACTGTTGCTTTTATATATTTTGTAATCATTACCGATATATGAGAGCAGATGTTTTACAGTATTTATAAATATCTCTGAGCCGTCTATGCCATGTATAAATATTACTCTGTCTGATTTTTGTGCTGTATATACCGGCAGATATATATTGTTTCTTTTTCTGATATGCTCCGAAACAGATTGTAGGGTAGGGGAATTGTCTATTCGTCTGAATTTGGTATAAAATTTTCTGTTGCCATGAGTTATAACGCCTACAATAGTATCGCATCTGATATAGTAAAAAGGAGAGGATAGAGCAAGAGAGAAGATATCTTCTCTCTTTTGATTAGTAGATTGGTCTGTCATAGATTACAAATTTATTAGCCAACTCTTTCATCTCTTCTTTGATTTTGGCATGAAGCTCACTATCTGAGATATTATCCAAAACATCAGCTATCTTATTGGCTATTATTTCAAACTCAGCCTCTTTCATTCCTCTTCTTGTAAGTGCCGGTGAGCCTATTCTGATACCAGAAGTTACAAATGGGCTTCTTGTTTCTCCCGGAACTGTATTTTTATTGACTGTAATTCCGGCATTTCCAAGTGCAGCATCAGCATCTTTTCCGCTAAAATCTTTATTGAGGAATGATACCAATACCAGATGGTTATCTGTGCCACCTGATACTACATCATAGCCTCTTTTCATCAAAACATCAGCCAATACAGATGCATTTTTCTTCACCTGCTTTGCATACTCTTTCCATTCAGCACTCAAATTATGCTTAAATCCTACGGCTTTGGCAGCTACTACATGCACTAAAGGACCACCCTGAAGCCCCGGGAAAATGGCAGAGTTTATCTTTTTGGCTATCTCTTCGCTGTTTGTCATAATAGCACCACCTCTAGGACCTGCTAGAGTTTTGTGTGTAGTGGTAGTTACTACATCAGCATACGGAAATGGGCTAGGGTGTTCTCCAGCTACCACAAGTCCGGCAATATGAGCAATATCAGCAAATAGATAAGCTCCGACTTCATCAGCTATCTCTCTGAATTTGGCAAAATCTATCTCTCTTGGATATGCAGAAGCTCCACATACTATAATTTTAGGTTGCACAATTTTGGCTATCTCCATAACCTTGTCATAATTTATTCTACCGTCAAGCTCTACGCCGTATGTAAAACTGTGGTAATTTTTACCTGAGAAGCTTGGTTTTGAGCCGTGTGTAAGGTGTCCGCCGTGGCTTAGATCCATTCCTAAAATTTTGTCTCCTGCTTTAATGAGTGCTGCATATACTGCACCGTTTGCCTGAGAGCCGGAGTGTGGTTGCACATTTGCATATTCACAACCAAACAACTCTTTACATCTATCTATTGCCAACTGCTCCACTCTGTCAGCATATTCGCAACCACCGTAATATCTTTTATTTGGATAACCTTCAGCATACTTGTTTGTAAATACAGAACCCATAGCCTCCATTACATCTGGAAATGTAAAGTTTTCACTTGCAATCATCTCCAAATGGTTTGTTTGTCTTTCTAATTCTGCTTCAATTGCTTCATAAACTTCCGGGTCAAACTCTTCTATAAAATATGACATTTTTATCCTTTCTTATTTATTATTTTTTACTCTTGTGTATCTTCTTTTGTTTCTAAGCTCTTTTCTGGTCTCATAGCAGGGAATAACAATACATCTCTAATTGAGTGTTGATTGGTTAGCAACATTACAAGTCTGTCTATTCCTATACCCTCTCCGGCTGTTGGAGTCATACCATAGCCTAATGCTCTGACAAAATCCAAATCCATATGCATAGCTTCATCATCACCTGTTACCTCTTTGGCTTCAACCTGCATCTTAAATCTGTTATACTGGTCAAGTGGATCATTTAACTCATTAAATCCGTTTGCTATCTCTTTACCTGCAATAAAGAGCTCAAATCTTTCGGCAATGTCCGGATTTTCATCACTTCTTCTGGCAAGTGGAGATATCTCTACCGGAAAATCTATAATAAATGTCGGATTGATTAATTTATCCTCTACAAAAGCATCAAACATCTCTGCCTGAATATATCCCAGTGTCAGATTTTCATCAGTATCTACACCATTTTCTTTGAGATAAGCTCTGGCTTTGTCTTTGTCATATATCACATCTCTTGGCACACCGCCAATCTTTTCAATCGCTTCAAGATATGGCACTCTTGCAAATGGAGTAGAGAAATCTATCTCCATATCACCATATTTTAAAACGGTAGGTAATCCAATATTTTCAAATAGATAAGAGAAAAGTTTCTCTGTCAAATCCATCAAATCATGATATGTATGGTATGCCCAGTAATACTCTATCATTGTAAATTCCGGATTGTGAGTATGGTCCATACCCTCATTACGGAAATTTCTATTTATCTCAAATACTGCTCCCATACCACCAACTACAAGTCTTTTGAGATAAAGTTCCGGAGCAATTCTTAGATATCTATCCACATCCAAAGCATTATGATGAGTTACAAAAGGTCTGGCATTTGCACCTCCGGGAATTGGGTGCATCATAGGGGTTTCCACCTCTAAAAATCCCTGATCTTCAAAAAATCTTCTGACCAAAGATACTATTTTACTTCTCATTACAAATGTATCTTTGACTTCCGGATTCATTATCATATCAAGATATCTCTGTCTGTATTTTAACTCTTGATCCTGTAATCCGTGGAATTTTTCCGGCAAAGGAATAATGGCTTTTGAAACAATTCTAAGTGATTTGCAATATAGCGTAATCTCTCCCGTTCTTGTAACAAAGGGATATCCTTCAGCCTCTACGATATCTCCAACTTCAATCAATTTTTTGATTTTATTGTAATACCCTTCCGGTAAATCATCTCTATTGTAATATATTTGAACCAATCCTGCTTCATCTTCAAGTTTGGCAAATGCGGCTTTACCCATAATTCTGATAAATTTCAGTCTGCCTGTTAATTTGTAATGACGATTTTCATCTTTTTTTTCATCACTATCTAAATTAACTAAATCTTCATTCTCTTTCAGAAAATCCTTGGAGAGTGTCCCTTTTGTGATACCTGCCGGATATGGATTTATCCCTTCAGCTCTGAGTGTATCAGCTTTTTTGATTCTTTCTTGAATATACTGGTTGTCAAATATCAATATTGCTCCTTATTTATTGTTTGTTTTTATCTTGGCACTCTTTACAAATACCTACAATTTTCATACTGTGGCTTTTCATCTTGAAGCCATGCTCTTTGGCTACCTCTTCTTGTCTCTTTTCAATCACATCATCATAAAACTCTGTAATTTTGCCACACTCTGTGCAGATAAAATGGTCATGATGCTTTTTTAGTCCCAGTTCATATCGTTTACCGCCATTGTCTATACTCAAAGAGTCAGCCAATCCCTCCTCTTCAAGCAGAGCGAGTGTTCGGTAAATTGTAGCTATACCGATTTTGATATCGGGATTTTCCCTTTGGATAATCATATAGATATCTTCAGGAGAAAAATGACCGTCATTTTCATAGAGTGTTTTTAAAATCAATTCTCTTTGACTAGTAAATTTGAGACCTTTGTCTTTGAGTATTCGCTTCAATTCAGAAAGCATAAAATCATAATCTACCATTTAATGTTTTCCATTATTGTTACTACTCTTTTTTACAGTGAGAGCATCTCCGTTTAAGAGCCATACTGCACACTTTGTCATCAGAGGATATATTTTTGATGAGCTTATACTCTTGCCGAAATTTTTGGCTCTGATTGATGGTGTTTGCAAAATTACAAACAAAATCAAAGAGATGACTATAAAATATTTTAATGCTCCAACAAGATATCCCCCTGCCATAGATACTGTTGAGATTTTGTAACTACTTTTATTATCTATAAATTTGCCTATTGTTGATATAGACCACCATACTATCGCCAGTATAGCTATAAATGCTATAAATCTAAGGGTAGTATATGAACTGTTTTGCACTAAATTACTCTGTATCAATTTGGCGACACTTCCGGCAAAGTGCGAAGCGGTAAATATACCGCCTACAATACCTGCTGTGGAGAAAAACTCTTTTGTAAATCCTGCTATTACACCTTTGAGTGCCAGAAACAGAATAATTATTGTAATAATAATATCAGCTGTCGTAAATCCCATAAAACTATTCACTTTATATTAGGTTTTTCAACTCATCAGGTTTGTTGGAGAACTGTATAGCGATATCTCTTGCCACCAGACCATCATCTACAAATTTCTTGAGTACCTGTGTTTGAGTCTGCATACCTGTTTTATCCTGTCCAAGCTGCATAGCTGAATAGATTTGGTGTATTTTGTCTTCTCTGATGAGGTTGGCAATAGCGTTGTTTGTAACCAGTATCTCCTGTGCTGCTACCCTGCCTCCGCCGATTTTTGGCAAAAGCATCTGTGAAATAACAGCTACCAGTGAACCTGCTACCATAGAGCGGACCTGTGGTTGCTCATCACCGGAGAAAACATCAATAATACGGTTGATTGTACTAGGAGCTGAGTTGGTGTGCAAAGTTCCAAATACCAGGTGTCCTGTCTCTGCTGCAGTCAGAGCTGCCGATATTGTTACTTTGTCCCTCATCTCACCGACTAGGATAATATCTGGGTCCTGTCTTAGAGCATACTTCAAAGAGTTGGCAAAACTTTTGGTATCAGAGCCGACATTTCTTTGTGAAAATACACAACCTTTGTTTTTATGCACAAATTCGACAGGGTCTTCTACTGTCAATATGTGTTTGTTTTCTGTAATATTAATCTCATTGAGCATAGCCGCCATAGTGGTAGATTTACCAGAGCCTGTAGGTCCTGTTACCAGAATCAGTCCTTTTTCTCTTTTGACAATTCGTTTCAATATCTCAGGAGATTTCAAATCATCAAGACTAGGTATCTCAATAGGAATGATACGAAATGCAGCTGCTATATCACCCATGGTTCTATAGTAGTTTGCCCTGAATCTCCCTACATTTTCCAATTCGATAGCAAAGTCTAATTCCCAAGTCTCTTCAAACTCTTTTTTCTGTTTTTCTGTGAGTAGTGCATAACACATATCTTCTATCTTTTTGCCATCTAATTTTGGCATATTGATAGCTTTTAGTCTCCCTCCCACTCTTATCATCGGTTCGCTGTTTCTGATAAGGTGCAAGTCTGAACCTTTGTGTACTACTACACTCTGTAACAGTTTTTTTATAGCACTGGCTGACATGGTATCTTCTCCTCTGTTTTACTCTATGATAGCAGGAACTATGAAGAAATCATCTTCACTCTGCGGAGCATTTTCAAGTATCTCTTTTGGTATAGAGGGGTCATTGGATGGTATATCTTCTCTGACGGGAGTATTGCCCGGCAATGTAGAGAAGAAACTGTCTAAATGCTCAGTATCAAGCTCCTTGAGATTCTCCACATACTCTAATATCTCAGACAGTTGTCCTATAACTTCCTCTTTTTTGGATTCATCTATCCTCAAATGAGACAGTTTTTCAAGTTTTTTTAAAATCTCTTCATCTATATGCAAAATAATCCTCCAAAGGCTTTAGTGGAGTATATTATATTGAAAAATTATTATAATTAGTATATCACTTTTTTAATATTGAGTGCTGTTGATTGGCAATTAGTCTTATATCAGTTAAAATATTCAATCTATTGATACAATACATGATAAAAATATATTGAGGTATTATATATGAATGTGATAGATTTGTTTATAAAAATATTGTCTGCTCCCTCTGTGACTCCTGATGATGCCGGTTTGATGGAGTTTATAGAAGAGTATCTTTCAGATTTTGAAGCTCTCAGAGTAGATGAGGGTGGAGTAAAAAATCTCTTTTTGTATAAAAAATTTTCTGAAGGTGAGCATCTCTGTTTTGCTGGGCATATAGATGTGGTTCCTCCTGGTGACGGTTGGAGAAGTGAGCCTTTTACTCCTCTAATCAAAGATAATAAGATATATGCCAGAGGGGCTCAGGATATGAAGAGTGGAGTAGCTGCATTTTTAGAAGCTGTAAAAAGAGCTGAAAATTTCAATGGCACACTCTCTATCCTTTTGACATCAGATGAAGAAGGAGAAGCCAAATACGGCACCAAAATTATGCTAGAGCATTTAAAAGATATAGGTATGTTACCAGATTATGCAATTGTTGCTGAACCGACCTGTGAAGATAGATTTGGAGATGCTATAAAAATAGGCAGAAGAGGCTCTATAAACGGTGTATTGAAACTCTATGGTGTGCAAGGACACGCAGCATACCCACAAAAGGCTAAAAATCCAATAGATATGATAGCTCCAATTTTGCCATCAATAGCCGGAGTAAATCTTGATGAGGGAGATGATTATTTTGAGCCGAGTCGTTTTGTGATTACTGATATCAGAGCAGGTATGGAGGTAACTAATGTAACTCCGGGAGTTTTAAAAATGATGTTTAATGTCAGAAATTCTACAAAAACAGATATTGAAGATATCAAAGCATTTATCGAATCCAAATTCAAAGGCTTGGATTATGAATTGCAACTCTCACAATCAGCCAAACCGTTTGTAACATCTCCGGATAGCAAAGTAGTAAAAGTTCTTGACAATGCCATCAAAGATGTATGTAAAGGGGAAGCAAAACACTCTACTGCCGGAGGCACAAGTGATGCCAGATTTATGGCTGAGTATGGTATCAAGACTATAGAGTTTGGCACAAGAAATGACACAATACATGCACCTAATGAGAGAGTATCCATCGATGAGGTGGAGGGATTGTTTGATGTATTTAGTCAAGTAATAAAGAGTTTTTAATGACAGTTGCAAATATAGTTATTTTATCTTTTGTAGCTGAGATGATAGAGTTGTCATTCCAGTATGCTCCTACTTTGGGAGGTGTATTACAAAGGCTTTACAATTACTATCGTCGCTCTGTTTTTCTGTTTTTGTCGATACATACAGGATATATCTATATACTATTTGTGGCATTGAAGTATGATATGTTGAATTTGGTAATGATATTTATTATAGGATTAAAAACATTTGATATCTTTACAAAAATAGAGATGATAAAAAGATTGTATATCACCAAAGAGCCTGAACAGTCATTACTGGAATCTTTGAATATGTCAGTTCCTTTTTGGTTGGCACTGATAGGTCCTATGACATACCCGTGGCTGTTATATGTGGCATTTAGTGATTAGATAACTATAACGCAAGTCTAGGATAAGAGATAAATATAGATATTCTATCAAATTTCTTTGATGACTCACTTGTTTAAGTTCAATTTACTTTGGGAGTGGGGCTTCAGCCCCACAAAATAAAAAGTTGAAGCTAAATTTTTAACTGACCTTACGCAGATAAAATTATATTGAACAATATAGCATAGGAGGCGGGATTTCAACCCCGCATTGTGCAGGACTGAAGTCCTGCCTTCATAAATTTCATTAAATTATAGTTATTTTGAGAATTATGCGTAACATCAGTTTTAAAGTTAATATCTATAGCAATTTGATGGATAAGTATTATAGTTATCTCTTATCCGAGACTCGCGTTAGACTTAAATAAGACTCGTGTTGATTTTATTTTTATTGAGATATAAAAAATACAGATTTGAATACTCTGTGTTGTGGGGTTGAAACCCCAGCTCCTGTAGAATATGGAGTAATTCTAAAATCTGTCAATACAGTTTAGCTCTTCAAATGCCTTGATAACTCTGTCTCTCATTGACTCTTCAGCAGATCTGAGCCACTTTCTTGGGTCATAATACTTTTTATTTGGTTTGTCTTCACCTTCAGGATTGCCTATTTGAGATTGTAGATAGTCATGATATTTTTCTATATACTCTTTTGCCCCTTCCCAAAATGCCCATTGGGTATCAGTGTCTATATTCATCTTGATTACACCATAACTGATAGCCTCTTTTATCTCCTCAGCACTGGAGCCACTGCCACCATGGAATACAAAATTTACAGGTTTTGGAGCAGTTTTTAACTTCTGCTCGATATATTTTTGCGAATTGTCCAGAATTTTAGGCTCTAGATGAACATTACCTGGCTTATATACACCGTGAACATTACCAAAAGATGCAGCTATTGTAAATCTGTCACTTATAGCACTCAATCTCTCATATGCTTCACATACCTCTTCAGGTTGTGTATATAGTGCTGCGTTATCCACATCTGTATTATCTACACCATCTTCTTCTCCGCCTGTGATACCAAGCTCAATCTCAAGTGTCATATCTATGGCACTCATTCTCTTTAGATACTCTTCACAGGTGGATAGATTATCCTCCAAACTCTCTTCTGACAAATCTATCATATGAGATGAAAATAGAGGTTTGCCATACTCTTTATAGTGTTTTTCACTCGCTTCAAGTAATCCATCTATCCATGGCAATAGTTTTCTGGCAGCATGGTCTGTATGCAAAATAACGGGTATGCCATATAGCTGGGCAAGAGTATGGACATGTTTTGCTCCACTTACAGCTCCTGCTATTGCTGCTTTTTCATTCTCATTACTCAAACCTTTTCCTGCATAAAAGGAAGCCCCTCCGTTACTAAACTGGATAATTACAGGAGAATTGACACTTTTTGCAGCCTCCATTACGGCATTGATAGAATCTGTTCCTACGACATTGACAGCAGGTAAAGCAAACTGATTTTTTTTGGCTATTTCAAAAATCTTTTGCAGATCATCTCCGGTTGCTACACCTGCTTTTACAAATTCAGATATTCCCATTATTTGACTCCTTTATCGCAATATTTTATTTTTTCTTTTTGGCGGTTGATGGATTATAGTTTATCTTTGCGTGTTTCATTAGATTATCTACAAATTTTTTCTGCTGAAGTTGCATTTTTATTATAGGTTTGATTCTGCTGTATGGGACTACTTTGCCAGTTTTTTTATTTACAAAGAGTTTCTTGTTTTTTCTATATACTTTTTTCATCTCATCTTCAGATACTTTGTATCTTGCAGATTTTTTTCTAACCCACGCATCAGCAACGGCTGCTTCTTTCTCTTTTTTGCTCAGCTCTTTGTTGGCTTTTTTCATCAACTCTTTAAAATGCTTTTTGACATAATAGTCAACATAAAGCAGTTTCTTTTGATTCTTTTTTACTTCTCTGTTTGCCTCTTTCATGACAAATTTGTCTGTTGCCAAAGCATTTATCAATCTTTTTCTGTCTTTTGGTGAGAGTTTGGTGTAGTTTGTTACTTTTCCATGACTTACCATTTTGATATATGCATTTGCTTCAGATGAAGTAATCGGATAACCGTTTACAGTAGCTATAACCTTGGCATATCCCATACTACCTGCCAAAATAAGCCCCAGAATAATATTTTTGCTCCAGTTTTTCATATTTAATATCCTTTCATTCATTAAATTACTTATTTGGAAGAATCCAATTCAGTTGTGATTTTTGCTCTTTTTTTGAGTTCGGAAGCTTTTAACTGCATCTTCTCTTTGAACTCTTTTTCTTTCAGACTCTGTCTGATTTTGTCTTTGACCAAATCAAAAGGCAGTATCTGTGCAGGTTTTTTATCTTCTACATAGATTACATGATAACCAAACTGTGTTTTTACAGGTTTGAGTGTAATTTCACCTTTTTTTAGACCAAATGCTGCTTTGCTAAATGGCAAAACCATCTGAGAGGCAGTGAAATAGCCCAAATCTCCCCCCTTTACACCTGTAGGTCCCTGCGACTCTTTTTTTGCCAATTCAATAAATTTGGATTTTAATTTTTCACCCTTTAGACCCTTTAGAGAATCTATTATCTGCTGGGCTTTTTTTTCACTCTTTACCAGTATATGTCTAGCGTGTACCTGTGCCGGTACTTCAAATTTCTTTTTGTTTTTATTGTAAAACTCTTTGACCTCACCATCACTGACTATTGTCTTTTCAAAGTCATTTTTCATCCACTGAGCTACCATCAAATCTTTTTTTTGTTGTGCAAGAAGCTTTTTAAACTCAGCATCATTTTCTATACCTGCTCTTTTTGCCTCCTGTGAAAAGAGTTCTCTTTCTATTAATCTTTCAATTACCTGCTTTTTCTGTTTGCTTTTTAGCATATCATAATTCATAGTAGGTTGAGATGCCTGTATAAATCTATTGGCATCATCTTTGGTTATCTTTACATTATCTACAGTTGCAATAATATCAGAAGCATACAGTGTACTCATACTTAAAATACATGCACTCAGTAACAGTTTTACCTCTTTTTTCACTTTTCTTCCTTTGTATTCAAAAATTTGATTTAATTAAGTATATCGTGAGTTGATAAATCATCGATTAACTCTCTTTATCTATTGTCTGATTAGCCGTATTTTTTCTTTTTTTATTCCTGTGTTTCATTCGTTTCATCTGTATATTTTTATATATATTGTTGATTTGTTTGATATGTTTGTCATCTACTGTCACTTCACTGTGGTCAATATCTTCTCCATATTTTATATCCAAAAGGTCAGATTTTTTCATATAAAGTTTCTGTGATGGAAATACACTTTTGTGTCCGGATATCAAAAAACTTATGACTATGGATATGGCAGCATAGTGTCCCACATCAAGACCAAACAGCTCAATAGCCATGACTATAGCCGATATTGGTGTATTTGTAGCACCTGCCAAAACGCTGACAAATCCCAGTGCAGAAAAGAGGGCAAGTTGATGCTCACTGCCAAAGAGTCCACCATACCAGTGACCACTTGTGGCACCTATGTAGAATATGGGAGTGATTATTCCGCCACTTCCTCCAGAACCCAGTGTAACTGCGGTATAAAATATCTTGACCAAAAATGCATACCATGGCATGGAAGTTGTATGATCTACATTTATCTGCATTGTCTGAGCGATGGTATCCAATCCCAATCCGAAATATTTATCTCCTACAACAAAGGATAGAAGTACCAGCAAAACACCCCCCAAAAATGCTTTTGCATATCCGTTTAGTGAAATTTTTTCCACCATTTTTTCTGTCTGCTTGAGAGTGGCACTTATCATCAAAGCTACAAATCCAAAAAATATGCCTCCCAGTATTACTTTTAGTATCAGCATACCATCGATGAAATAGTGTTGAAAATAACTTATATCAAAATATGTATATTGGGCACCAAAATATTGGGCAGTATAAAAACCGCTCAATCCGGCAATAAATGAGGCAAGTAACATATCATACTGGATAGAGCCTACAATAAGCACTTCTATACCAAAAATTGCACCTGCTATGGGTGTGCCAAATACTGTGGCAAAACCCGAACTGATACCACATACGACCAGCTTTCTTCTATCTTCGGGAGAAAATCGCAATAACTCAGATATATAAGAGGCTATACCACCACCGATTTGTGCTCCAGGACCCTCTTTACCGGCTGAACCTCCGGTAACAAGTGTGATTATGGTAGTTACAAGTTTGACGGGTATTACCTTTACATCTATTTTTCCATTTCTTTTATGGACAGCTTCTATGACCTTTTCTGTGCCGTGACCTTCTGCTTCGGGTGCAAATTTTCTAGTCAGCCATACACTGAATACAAGACCTATCGGCAGCAGATAATAGTAATGAAAAGGCAAAAGTTTACTGTGGCTCTCTCCATATGCCAGTAGATTCAAAAAGAGTGTAACAGCACCACCTATTATGATACCTATAATCATAGATAAGATAATCCATTTTATGACACTAAGAAGTATAGAAGAGTATTCAATCAGATGTTTCATTTTTTAGCAGCCTTCAGAAATGATTATATCTGTATTATACAACTGTAAGGTTATTGTATAGTTTTGAAAAACTAAAAAAAATAAAAAATTTAATTACTGTTTCTTTTTAGTATGTGATTAGCTCCTTTAAGATACCAACATGAGATGAAATTTTGAAAAAAATCCAAACTTTTACTACTGTCAACTATTCTGTCATCAGAGCCTATAAACACTTCTATAATGACTCCTCTGTTTTTCAGCTCTGATATCTTCTCTTCACTCCATTTGTAATACAGTAGCTTTTTTAACTCTTCTATATTACCCTCTGTTTTGTATTGGGATATATCTGTATTATCTGAGCATAAGTTATAAAAATTATTAAAATATCTCTGCTCATCACTTTCAAAAGCTCTTAGTTGCAGCCTTTTAAATGACTCTTTTTCATTTTGAAAAAATGCAGGAGACAGTAGTATCAATCTATCGACTCTATCTTTTGAGGAGTAGGCATATTCAAATGCCTCTATGGCTCCTTTGCTGAATCCTGCTACAGTAAAATCACTCTCAATGATGAAATCATCAAACAACTCTTTTTCATTTTTGAAACCAAAACCACTAAAAAATTTCACGCAAAAGCTCCCTTGCCTCTTCCTGTCGGATATTTTCATTTACCAGCAGATAGTTTGAAATATTTTTTCTGACACTCTCAAGTTTTGCCAACATTGCCGAGACCTCTTCGAGTGCTTTTATCATAATATCTTCGGCCTCTTTCTTATCAGGAAATATACTCTCTCCCATTGAGTACTCTTCTATCATTTTAAATGCCAACTCCTTGGCTTTTTTCAAATCTTCTGAAGCTATACTGTATCTTTGCGAGTAGATAGCTTCTGTTGAAGCAGTTCCGGCAAGATATACCATCATCATATTGAAATAGTCACTCTTTGACTGGATACTTCTTTCTTCATCTGAAAATATCGTATTACTCAATCCTATCATCTCATAGGGTATATCTACCCATGTAGCCACAAGAGCTTTGCCTGATTGATAAACTGCCTGAATTTGTCTCTCTTCATCACTGAGATTTAGTATTTTTCGTTTGCCTGATACTATATTTTCTATGACAGATACAAAATCGGTCATAAATATCTCTTTTCTACCGTCTCTCATTGCGTGAAGTGCTGCTTCATTGACCAGTGTTGATAGTGCCGCAGAGCTGAATCCTACTGTCATTATTGCCAGTTTTTCTATATCTGCATGGTGTCTTTTGTTTTGGAGATAGAGTTGTAGTATCTCTTTTCTGTCTTCTCTGTCAGGCAGGGGAATATGTATTCTTCTATCAAATCTGCCGGGTCTAAGCAGAGCTTCATCTAAAATCTCTACTCTGTTTGTAGCCGCTATGACAAGCACTGCTGAATCACTGTCAAATCCATCCATCTCTGTTAGCAGTTGATTTAGGGTGGCTTCTCTTTCATCATTTCCCATCGAGCCTCTTGCTTTGCCTATGGCATCTATCTCATCTATAAAGATTACAGAAGGAGCATTTTTTCTGGCTTCTTCAAAAAGCTCATGCACTCTTTTAGCTCCCATTCCTACATATATCTCTACTATACTTGCACCGCTTTGATAAAAAAACGGCACACCGACCTCTCCGGCTACTGCTTTGGCTATATGTGTCTTGCCTACACCAGGAGCTCCTGCAAGTAATACGCCTTTTGGCAGACGAATATCTATTTTGGTATATTTGGAAGGGTTTTTCAAAAAATCAACCAACTCCTGCAACTCCACTTTTGTATCTTTCATACCGGCTACATCTTTGAATGTAATATCTGATATGATAGGTTTTATTTTATTATCTTCTTTTGTCTCATGACTCTTTGAAGATGAGATACTGTTTGCAGAGTTTTTCAATACAATCAACTCTTCATTATGCTTTTTGTGAAAAAATATAAAATATATGATTACTAAAATCAAAATTGAGAATATGCCTAGAATGGAGAAAATATATATATAGTTTTTTGAATACTCCAGAGGATATATAGATGCAAATCTTGGTATATCTACTGCCTGTTTGGGTATTTTGTATATATGTTTTGATGTTTTTACATATAGATATCCATCTTTGAGCATACTCTCTCTAATGAGGTCCTTTTTTACCAAAATATCCAACTGCTTTGTAGTGATTGTTCGACTGTTGTCTCTAAATATTGCAAATAAAAACAGCAGTATTGTTATTACGGTTACTACTGCTACTGTAAGCAGTCTTTTATCCGTAAAATTTTGCACTGTTTTTTTCATTGCCTACCTCCGCATTTTCTATAAATATCCAGTTGTGTCTAATATCCATATTACTTTTTATCTCTATTTTGTTGTAGTATTGGTCATATCCGTGATATATGCCATCTTTACCGTTTTCTACAAGCACTTCCAGATTTTTATTATGAAATTTTCTAAAAATATAATTTTTTTGGGCTATGGCTTCTCGTAGTTGTAGATGTCTTTTCTTTGCTATATCACCTCTGACTACAGGCTCTTTCATGTTTGCTGAGAGAGTTCCGTCTCTTTTGGAGTATGTAAATGCGTGAATATGGGTAAGTGGCAACAGCTCTATCCTTCTCATAGCCTCTTGCCACTGCTTTTCACCCTCTCCGGGGTGTCCTACGATAAAATCTGTTCCCAAAGCATATCCTGCTTCATAAAGCTCTTGAAAAAGCTCCAAATCTTCGGCAAATCTGTTTCTTCTGTTCATAATCTCAAGCATCTTGTCAGATGTGTGTTGCAGTGCTATATGCAGATGTTTTGCCATCCAGCTTTCGTGGAGTATCTCTTTGAATTCATCATCTATCTGTATAGGTTCTATGGAGCCTATTCTTATCCTCCTTACTCCTCTGATAGCGGATATTTTTTTGAGAAGTTTTGCCATGGAAGAGCCTTTGTCTTTGCCATAGCTTCCCACATTGGTCCCTGTGAGGATAAATTCACCAAATCCGTTACCTGCAAGTTTGCGAATCTGTTGGAGTATTCTATCCTCATCGTGGCTTCTGGCATCTCCTCTGACAAAAGGTATGATACAGTAATTGCATCTGAAATTACACCCCTCCTGTATCTTGATAAAGGCTCTTGTCTTTCCTACAAACTCTTCGACAATAGTCTCATCTATATGTTTCAAATCGCCTATTTCATAAAATCTGCTCTCTTTGTTTAGTAGCTCATTTATCTTCTCTTTTTCAGAGTGTCCCATTACACCAAATACTTTGCCTGAATTGAATATCTCTTCACCCTTGGAGTGAGAACCACACCCTGCAAGTATAACTCTTGCTGAGGGAGTCTCTCTGTTTAGCTTGTTTATATATCCTCTGACACTGGAGTCTGCACCATTTGTAACAGTGCAGGAGTTTACTACTACAATATCTGCATCTTTTTCATCAAAACAGAGTTGATAATCTTTGATTTTACTCATCATTACCTGTGTATCAAACTGGTTGGTTCTGCATCCAAATGTTTTGAAATATACTTTTTTTACACTCATTCAGACTCCTCCTGATTTGTATCTTCTGTTTGTGCAGGAGTGTTTGGTGCTGTTTTTGAGCCTCTCTCCATATACAAGTGTTGTGTAGGGTATGCGATTGTTATATCATCTTCTTCCTGGATACGGCTTATTATCTCCATAGATATTGTACTCCTGAGTGTCAAAGTGGCATAAGCATTAGTCAGATACCATGCACTTACTTTTATTCCGTATGTCTCTATAAATGAGTATACTCTTGGTTCTACATTTGTATTTTTCAAATGATAACTGCTTCTTAGTCTGTTTAACTGTTTTCGTGTAATGTCAGTATAACCTTTGGAGTATTTTTTTGTTACCTCTTTGGCTATAGATGTGGCTTTTTGGACATTTGAATCAAATGTAATCATAAAATCTATTCCATCCCATACTGTTTTTAGTCCGGAGTGTGAATAGTTTGCCAACATATCAGTAAATATATAATTGTTAGGTATAAATATCATTCTTCCGGCACGCCTGTTATGCATATAAGTAGTAAGTGTGATATCTTCTTGCATTGTCATTCTCAGCATTGAGATATCTACAATATCTCCTACATATTCAGTGCCGTTTCTGACAAATTTTACTCTGTCTCCTACATGTATTGTGCCTCCCAAAACGATAGTAAACCAGCCCATCAAAGACATAAACCAGTCTTTCATTGCAATAGCTATACCGGCAGAGGCAAATCCCATAATAGTAACAAGATAGCTGACATTTTCTATATATGCAAAGAGTATTATCAATATTACTATCGTTACAAACATAATACTGCTGACTTTGTTGATTGTATAAAAGCTCTCTTTATCTGACATATATCTGCGAATGAGATATCTGAATATCAAAAACAGAATAAACAAAAACAGTATGACTCCGCCTATCGTTGCGGCTTTTTGCACCTCTCTTCTGATTTGTGTATTTATATCAAGAATTATCTCTTCAACTTTTTTGTCATACACTTTTTTGCTTGTTTTGAATATTTCGATAGCAGGTTTTAGCGTATCAAGCTCTTCTCTGATGGCTATAGCTTTTTGTTTCAGCTTTTGTGAGTGTGGTTGATATTTGAGCAGAACATTTAGCAAATAGTACTCTCTTTCCAATCTGGCAATAGTCTGTTTTAGCGTGTCAAAGTTTTCCTGATAAATTAGTTGGTCATTTTTCAGCTGTTCAAGATATGAGAGGGCTGAAATGATTGCTATAGGATTGCCTATTTTGGGTGGTTCTTTTATTATTGGAGGTTTGAACATCTTTTTAAATGGGTCATTTTGAAACTCTTTGAGCAGTTGAAGTTTGCCTTCATTTGTATGTAGTTCTACTTGATAATTTTCCAACTCTCTTTTCTGTTTTTTTGTTGGCTCTTTCAAACTCTGCAACATAAATATTTTGGCTCTGAGCTTATTCTGTCTTGCCTGAAGCTCTTTATATGTTTTGTAGTTACTGTAAACTTTTGTCCAGACATTACCTTTTTCTACAGAAGCTTCCAGCTCTTCGAGCTTTTTGCTAATCTCTTCTATATTTTTGTTTGTAATTGAATTTGAACTGTTTATATTTTTTGTTTTCTTTACAGTTGTGCTTTGGTTACTCTTGTTATGCTCTGCTGAAGATATGTTTATTGCCCAGAGATTTACTGTCAGTATAAAAATTATCAAGACTCTAAAGGACATACCGTTTTATCCTCCAAACTCTTGAAGAGTTGCTTTTATATCTGATACATCTATATCATTTTTGATGATATGGGTACCTATGCCGTTTTTTGGTAAAATGAAACTTATTTTACCTTTGTTACTTTTTTTATCCAGGAAAAAATGCTCATAAAAACTGTCTGTATCAGATATATGATAATCTACAGGCAATCCGTTTTTTTCAAGCAGATTTTTTACTTTAACAGCTTCTTCTTCACTCATCAAACCCAGTCTCACAGCCAATCTGTTTGCCATAACCATCCCTATAGAGACAGCTTCTCCATGTAGATATTTTGAGTATTTAGTTTCATTTTCAATGACATGAGCGAATGTATGACCATAATTCAAAACTGCTCTGATACCGCTTTCTTTCTCATCCATATTTACTACCCTGGCTTTGATAGATACAGAGTGTGCTATCATCTTCTCTATATTTTCTCTGCTTTTCAAATCACTCTTTTGAAGAAATTCAAAAAACTCTTTGTCAAACATTACCGCCATCTTTACTACTTCTGCCACTCCTGCTGAATATTCTCTGTCTGGAAGTGTTTTTAAAAAATCAGGGTCTATATATACGGCTTTTGGCTGATAGAAACTTCCTATCAAATTTTTGCCAAATTTGTTATTTACTCCTGTCTTGCCTCCTACACTGGCATCTACCTGACTCAAAAGAGTAGTGGGTATCTGAATGAAATCTATACCTCTTTGGAACAGACTTGCAGAAAATCCTGTCATATCGCCTATAACTCCTCCTCCAAATGCCAAAAGAACAGATTTTCTGTCAAATCTGTTTTCAAATAATCTATCTAGTATATACAATACCGTATCCATTGTTTTATACTCTTCTCCGTCAGGTACTTCAATTACCAGAGGTTTTACACCTTTGATTGAATCCAAAAGTTTTTGTAGATGCAGATTGGATACGGTAGGATTGGTAACTATTGCTACTTTTGTATCAAAATCCAATGTAGGCAGTGAGTCTATCATGATATCATAGGTTACAGGTTCATTTTTTTCCAGTTTGATAGGGACAATCATAATACAGAAGTTCTCCTTCGTCAAATATTTTAATTTATCGGATATTTTACCCATTAACTGCTTTAGCTTGAAGTATCGGTTAAGAGATGTTAATCTCCATAGTGATAGAATAACAGTATGAAAAAGATAAAAGATGAAAACAAACCGATAAAAATTTTGATGATAGAAGATGATTGGGAGTTTGCAGAACTCCTAAGTGAGTATCTAAAGCAGTTCAATATTGAAGTGACCAATTATGAAGACCCGTTTTTGGGGGTGAGTGCGGGTGTGAACAATTATGATTTGCTTCTTTTGGATTTGACACTTCCTGGAATGGACGGCTTGGAGGTGTGTGAAGAGGTTGTAAGAAAATATGATATTCCAATTATCATATCATCAGCAAGAAGTGATATATCAGACAAGTTAGAGAGTTTCAAACTTGGAGCTGATGATTATCTTCCCAAGCCTTATGACCCAAAAGAGTTACATGCCAGGATTATATCTTTGCTTCGCAGATACAATAAAAATGAAAATAAACAGATACCAGAGAGTGATTATGAGATAAGAGGAGATACTATTTACTACAAGGGTGAAGCACTTCATTTGACTCCTGCCGAGTTTGATATACTCAGTCAGCTCATCAAAAAGCAGGGAATTACACTCTCTAGAGAGCAGTTAATTAATGAATCAACGGTAATGAGTGACTCTTCTCAAAAAAGTCTGGATGTCATTATCAGTAAAATACGCTCCAAACTTGGTAATCCCAAAGCTATACAGGCTGTCAGGGGAGTAGGCTATAAATTGATATGAGTAAAAGATATCACAAGTTTTTATCACTTTTTAGTATCGACTCTCTCAAAGGCAAGATAAACCTGATTTTCACAATAGCGTATATCTTGCTGATAATGCTGTTTGTAGCTCTTTGGCAAAGCAGTATGAAAAGTGCGGTTAAAGAGTTGCAGATACAGGAGAGGCAAAATATGCACTATCTTTATCTCTATTTTCTGAAATATGGCAAGATAGACAAAGATTATCTTCTGTCGCAAAATATCAGAATTGTAGATGCCGGTGGCAAACATCTTAGACTCACAAAAGAGATAGAGAGTAAAACAGGCAAAAAAAAGTTTGCTGTTGTCAATATAAAATTTCACAGATATATACTTATCAATAATGACAGATTCAAACTGTTGCTTGAGAATATGAATCATCCACGCTTTCCGTTTGAATTGGCAGTGGCTTTTGCCGGTGCTTTTATGTTGTTGATTATTCTTTATATATGGATTATACGCTCTATCAGACCTCTTTTTGAACTCAAATCTAAAATAATAAAATTTTCTGAAGGTGATTTGAATATAGACTGCAAAAGTGATAAAGAAGATGAAATAGCCGCTGTAGCCAATGCCTTTGATGATGCTGTAAATAAAATCAGAGAGCTTTTAAGAGCAAGACAGTTGATGCTAAGAGCAGTAATGCATGAGCTCAAAACACCTATTGCCAAGGGCAGGTTTTTGATAGAGATGATGGATGAAAAGTGTAAAAAGGATAGATTTAAAGCAATATTTGAAAGACTTAATCTGCTTATAGATGAGTTTGCCAAAGTGGAGCAGGTCAGCTCCAAGAATTTTAATGCAGATATGAAGCCATATAAAATGAGTGATATTATAGATGGAAGTATAGATATTTTGATGCTGGATAATCCCAAAAAATATATACATTTGGTATTGAAAAGGGATATTACGGTAAATGCCGATTTTGAGCTATTGACACTTGCCATAAAAAATCTGATAGATAATGGTATCAAATACTCCAAAGACCGTAAGGTCAATGTACTGCTTGATGAAAATTATATGGAGATATCCAATTTGGGAGAGCCTCTAAAAGAGGATATAGACAGATACTATACACCTTTTCACGAATCCAGGAGTGGACTGGGATTGGGACTTTATATAGTCAAAAGCATTTTGGATGTCCATAATATGACTTTGGAGTATAAATATGAAGATGACAGAGTCTGTTTTATTATCAAAATGCCAAATTCATCTAAAATAAAGTAAAAGTTTTTAATATTTTTTGGATATAATCCCATCCTCAAAAAATAGTTGTCTCGCCTACAGAGCGTCGCAGCGACCCCTGTTATATTACAGCGGAAGGGTATATATTATACCGGAATGGGTTGGTTGCCCATCGACAAAATAAAACTAAAAGAGGAAACTAAGATGAGAAAAGGTATTCATCCAGAGTATATGGATTGTAAAGTGACTTGTGCTTGTGGCAATGAGTTTGTAGTAAGAAGTAACAAGCCTGAGATGTCTATTGATATCTGCAACGAGTGCCATCCTTTCTTCACAGGTTCTGAGAAGATTGTAGATGCTACAGGTAGAGTAGATAAGTTTAAGAAAAAATATAAACTATCCTAATGACTTATCCCGCCTCTGTGCGGGTAAAATACTATGCTGACACTTCTTCCCACCCCTATAGGAAATCTTGAAGATATCACTTATCGCACAATTGAGGCTATAAAAAAAGCTGATTTGATACTCTCTGAAGATACCAGAGTAACTAAAAGATTACTGTTTTTACTGCATGAAAGATTGGGGATATCTTTTGCCCAAAAAGATTTTGTCTCTTTCAATGAGCATAATGGCGACAAAAAGATAGAATCTCTTTTAAATACACTGAGAGAGAAAAACTGTGTATATATGAGTGATGCTGGTATGCCTGCAATTTCTGACCCTGGACAGCTTTTGGTTGAGAGTTGTCAAAAACACTCTATAGATTATGATGTATTTCCCGGAGCCAGTGCTGTAGTGACAGCTTATGCTGCCAGTGGATTTGAGAGTGGAAAATTTCTGTTTTATGGATTTTTGCCACATAAAGGCAGAGACAGGGAAGAGGCGTTTCATCTAATAATAAATTCCGGATGGGATACTGTTTTGTATGAATCTCCACACAGACTGCTGAAACTGCTTGAAGAGATAAGCTCTTATGATGGTGACAGAGAGATATTCTGTGCCAAAGAGATAAGCAAACTGCATCAGGCTTTTTTCAGAGGAAAAGCATCTCAAATATTTGCCGATATTTCCAAAAGTGGAGATATAAAGGGCGAATGGGCAGTCATTGTCTCAGCCAAAACGGAAGAGAAATCATCTATCAGTATAGATGAGATACTAAAAGCAGATATCCCTCCCAAAGCAAAATCAAAACTACTCTCTCAAATAACGGGAGAGAGTGTAAAAGAGTGGTATCAAAAACTTATAAACTGATATCTATCTTCTCTTTTTGATTGAGAGCAGTTTCAAGAGTGCTGTAGATGCAACAAAATCTACAGGTGAGCCTTTGTCAAGTAGTTTGATAATATTTGAAAACAGATTTAGAGTATTCTCATCTATATTGTAAAGAGGACTCTTCATCGCATCAGCAAATATCTTTTGAAGTTTTACAGATAATTGAGCTGATGATGTATATCTGTTGTTTTTTATAAATTCAAATATCATTTTGCTCTCTAAAGTGTTTACATCTACTTCTGTTTCTATATTGTCTGATTCATCTTTGTCTGGTTTTATTACAGGCAGACGGGAGCGTATAGTTGGCAGCACCATAGATTTGGAAGGCATTATCAGTATAAACTCTTTGTTTCTTGGAGGCTCTTCGAGTATCTTGAGCAGTTTGCTCTGTACCTCTTTTGAAAACTGTTTTGCCGACAGTACTATAATTACTCTCTCTTTGGAAGAAAGATAGGCTTTTTCTATCGCCAAAGAGGCATCTTCCATCAAAAAACTGCCATCTTTGGCTATGACTATAAATCTGTCATCATCTTTAGAAATATCTTGCAGTTTTGATATTACACTCTCTGTATCTGTGGATATGATGACTTGACTTTGAATAATCATGAATATATATCTACTTCTCCAAACAGTATGGCTTCGATAGTCTTGTCAAGCAGTTTATACAACTGTATCAACTTGATATCAAGCAGAGGGTCACTTCCTGACAGTATAAAACTTTCGGGTAACTCTTTGTCTATGAGCCACAGATAACTGTCATCTTTGCTGAAAGCAAATTTGGAGCTACTGTGATCACCATCTCCGATATACCATATAAAATACCCTTCAGGAAATGATATGGATAGCATATCATTTAAGATATCCATATCTTCTGTGCGATTGAGTGTATCGATATTTGGATATATTCCTTTCATATCAAATACCGGGAAAAAAGGTCTGTCTCTTGTAGTATCATTTATACGGGAAAGGACATAATTTTTAAACCATCTTCTTTTATTGTCACTCATTACGAGCATAGTCTGACCATCTATCAGTCTAGATACTACACTCTTTACCAATGGTGTCCATTCAAATCTGAACTCTTCCATCCAACTGAAATCTGAATTTTCAGAACGAATTGTCTCAAGAGTCCAATCCAGTAATTGACGCATTATTTATCCAATTCGTAAGTTTCGTGCAGTACTCTTACTGCCAACTCTCCAAATTTTTCATCTATAATCATAGATATTTTGATTTCACTTGTAGATATCATCTCTATATTTATGCTGTTATCTGCCAATGATTCAAAAGCTTTTGCAGCTATTCCGCTGTGAGATTTCATACCTACACCCACTATAGATACTTTGCAGACATTTTCATCATAATCACTGCCTCCGATTTCATCAGAAACACTCGCTATTACCTTTTTGGCTCTTTCTATTTCACTTTGAGGGACTGTAAATCCGAGATTTGTCATGCCCTCTTTACTGGCATTTTGGATAATCATATCCACATTTATCTGCTCATTGGCCAATTTTTTGAATATATCTGCAGCAATTCCCGGTCTGTCCGGAATATCTCTGAGTGAAACTCTGGCTTGATTTTTATCCAGTGCTATACCGCTTACCAATACCTCTTCCATATTTTTATCCTCCTGTGCTATTATTGTGCCTTTGCCATCTGTAAAACTGCTTTTTGCTATGATTTTGACACCCATCTTTTTTGCCAACTCTACTGAGCGGTTTTGTAATACTTTTGCTCCTAAACTAGAGAGTTCAAGCATCTCATCATATGATATAAAATCAAGCTTTTTTGCTTTTGGCTCAATTCTTGGGTCTGTTGTATATATACCGTCCACATCACTGTATATCTCACATGCATCAGCCTTCAAGGCACCTGCTAATGCAACAGCACTCAAATCACTGCCACCTCTTCCTAGTGTTGTAACATTGCCATGCTCATTGATCCCTTGAAAACCTGCAACGATTACAATGTTTCCATCTTTAATGGCATTTTCAATATTTTGGGTATCTATTGATGATATTCTTGCATAAGTATGGCTGTCATCTGTCTTGATTCCTGCTTGTCGTCCTGTCATTGCTATAGCTTTGTATCCCATCTCCTGCAAAGCAATGGCAAGGAGCGAAGCAGTTACTCTTTCTCCTGAGCTGAGCAGTATATCCATCTCTCTTTTGGATGGAGTTTTTGAGAAGTGGTGTGCATACTCTATTAGCTTATTTGTCTCTCCGCTCATAGCTGATACGACTACTACAAGGTCATTACCCTCATCTCTGGCTTTTGCTACTCTTTTGGCTACATTTTCTATTCTCTCAAGGCTACCTACGCTGGTGCCTCCGTATTTTTGGACAATCAACATCTATAACAATCCCTCTTTTGTAAAATATTCTATTACTCTTCTATAGACTTTTCTTTTAAAGAAAGCCACCTGTTTAAATAACTCTTCGCCGTTTACAAATTTATACTCTTCGAACTCCGGTGATATATGTGTATCGAGTTTAATTTCAGCATTTTCCCTCAATCTGACCAAAAAATACTTCTGTCTTTGCCCCTTGAATGGATACATTCGAGGATTTTTTGTATTTTTGGGAAAATCATAACTAATCCATTCCGGATATTCGGCTATGATATCTACATCATTGGTCCCTATCTCTTCCTTTAGCTCTCGCATCAGAGCTTCATGTTCAGTTTCATCTCCATCTATACCCCCCTGGGGGAATTGCCAGCCTCTTCGCATACCTTTGCGTCTGGCTATCAGAAATTCACACTTCTCCGGATATTCATTCGAGAGTACAACGGCCGCCACATTTGGGCGATATTTGGTAAATTTTGCCATTGTTACTTCTTTGATTTTAATAATTGATAATATATCTGTTAATTAGATAATCTGATATTATTCTATCCAAAAAGAGATTACAGAGATTTAAAATAATTATAAAAAGTGAGATAAAGATAATGCTTCTATATATACATATCCCATATTGTGACAGTAAATGTAGTTACTGTGCATTTAACTCATATACAGACAGATTTGATACAAGAGTCAAATATATGGAGGCACTGGGCAGACAACTCGTAAATGAGATAGATAGATTTGAACTCAAAAAAGGAGATATCAAGACTCTGTTTATAGGCGGAGGCACTCCAAGCACTGTCAAACCGTCTCTGTATGAAAATATATTTAAACATTTTGAGCCGTATTTGAGTGAAAATGCAGAGATTACGACCGAAGCCAATCCAAACTCGGCCAAAAAAGAGTGGCTAAAAGGTATGAGAGAGTTGGGAGTAAATAGAGTCAGTTTCGGAGTGCAGAGTTTTTCAAATAGTAAATTGAAGCTCTTAAACAGGGCTCACAGTGAAAAAGATGCTATAAAAGCTGTAGAAGATGCAAAAGATGTCGGATTTGAGAGGATATCCATAGATTTGATATACAGTGTAGCAGGAGATACAAAAGAGTCTATGTTAGAGGATATTAAAACGGCTTTTTCTCTGCCTGTTACTCATATTTCTGCTTATGAATTGACTATAGAGTCCAATACCCCGTTTGAATCCAAGCCCCAAATGAGAGTAGATGATGAGAGCTTAGCAAGGTTTGTTTCTGATGAGATACAAAAAAGAGGATTTAAAAGATATGAAGTATCCAACTACGGAGAGCCGTGCCGTCACAATGTAGGATATTGGCAACTCAAAGATTATATGGGAGTGGGTGCCGGAGCAGTGGGATTTAAAAGAGATAAACGATACTATCCTCATACAGCTATAGATGAGTATATAGCAAAGCCTTGTGAAGTGGGAATAGAGGAGTTAAATAAAGAGTCTATACTGATAGAAAAGCTCTTTTTGGGATTGAGAAGCTTTATTGGTGTAAAAGAGTCTATTTTGAGTGAAAAGATGAGAAGCAGAGCAGATATCTTGAGAGAAGAGAATATATTAAGATATGAAAATGGAGTATTTTACTGTAATGATTACTTCATAGCTGATGAAGCAGTTTTATATATTCTAGGAGAATAGTTTGGCTATATTCTTGTAACGGTGAGTAGTCAATCTTCTGTTATAATCTGTAAAAAAGGATTTATCTATGCCTGCTTTGAAATATGAATATATCCCAAGATATACTCAGAAAGATTATGAAGAGTGGGAGGGGAAGTGGGAATTGATAGATGGAATACCATATGCAATCTCTCCTACTCCAGTTATAAAACATCAAATTATCAATACTGAAATAGCCAGAGAGTTGGATGAAGCTATAGAAGATTGTAATAACGGATATATCGCCATCATAGAAGCTGAATGGAGAATAAATAAATCAACTATCTTGATACCCGATTGCTCACTGATTTGTTATGAGCCTGATGATTATCTTAATAAAGCTCCCTCAATAATCTTTGAGGTAGTATCCAAAAGCAGTGTATTAAAAGATGAAAAGATAAAGTTTGAGATATATGCAAAAGAGGGAGTCAAATATTATGCCATCGTATATCCTGATATGCTTGTAGCCAAGCTATACAGATTAAGAGATGACAATAGTTACCAAAAGGTAGGGGATTTTGACAAAGAGAGTTATATATTTGATATAAATGGTTGCAAGATGAGATTTGATTTTAACAATATCTTTAAAAGATACAAAGCAGAGCTTTAAGATAAAATACACTCAAAAAAGAGGATAGAAAAAGATGTATAAATTTATATCACTCAAAAATGGATTGGCAAATGTAGAGGGGATTTACTGTGATGGTGTAAATGCAGGGCTTAGACCTAATATCACTCAAGGTGATGTGGCATTTATCAGAAGTGACACTGTAGCCAAAATCGGAGCAGTCTATACTACCAATAGATTTCAGGCAGCTCCAATTAAACATGCTCTTAGATATGGCAAGGTGTTTGAGAGTAATTTTATCTTGATGAATGCAAAAAATGCCAATGCTATGACAGGACAAAAAGGGATAGAGGATATTGAAGAGATATTGTCAAAGTTACCAAAAGAGTTAAATTTAGTAAATCCAGTTATGAGTTCTACTGGAGTGATTGGGTATAGATTACCCAAAGATAAGATAATCTCAGCATTTGATAAGCTCAATTGGAGTGCCAAAAATTCAGATGCAACTGCTCACTCTATCATGACAACAGATAAATTTAAAAAAGAGATATGTTTTGAGGTTGTATTACCTGATGGTAATAGCTTCAAAATAGCTGCCATTGCCAAAGGTGCAGGTATGATAAATCCGGCTATGGCGACGATGCTTTGCTTTATAGTAACAGATGCTGAGGTGCCTGTAGAAGATATTGAGCCACTTCTTGAAGATGCTGTCAGTCTCTCTTTTAACCGTATCAGTGTAGATGGTGATACATCTACAAATGATACGGTTATGTTGATGGCAAATGGCAAAAGCGGAGTATATGACAAAGATGCCTTTAGCGAAGCACTCAACAAAATTACATTTGAACTTGCGATGATGATACTCAAAGACGGAGAAGGTTCCAACAAGGTGGTGGCATTTGAGGTGACAGGAGCCAGAAGTGATGAGGATGCCCAAAGAGCTGCAATAGCTTTGAGCAACTCATTACTGGTAAAGACTGCACTCTTTGGAGAAGATCCAAACTGGGGTAGAATAGCCTCTACAATAGGAGCTAGTGGTATAGATTGTGATGAAGAGACTCTATCCATATATTATGATGATTTGCTGATATATGATGCCAAGCACAGAGAGCTTGACAGCAAAAGAGAAGAGAAAGCTTATAAAGTAATGAAACAAGATAGCTTCAAAATAGTATGTGATTTGGGATTGGGTGAAGGCAAATTTACAGCATATGGATGTGATTTGAGCTATGAGTATGTCAAAATTAATGCTGAATACAGAACTTAAAAGCTACCTTAACAAAATTATGGATAGAATATAAAAAAATTAATCAGGAGATTATACGATGTTATCAGAATACAGAGAAGAGATTAGTGAGCTAAAACAGACAAATGCACATTTTGCCAAAATTTTTGAGAAACACAATGAGCTTGACCAAAAAGCCAAAGATGTAGATGAGGGAAGATTACATCTAAGTGATGTAGAGTTGGAGCAACTCAAAAAAGAGAAGTTGCTATTAAAAGATGAAGCACTCCATATGATTTTGGAGTATAAAAAATCCAAAGAGTCATAATCTTCAAAGAGGGTATATATACCCTCTTGCCTATCTAACTATCAATAATGATACCTACATTGAGCAACAACGATTATATCGCCGATAATTTTATATACCAATCTATGCTCGGCAGTGATTCTTCTTGAGAAATATCCACTAAAGTTCTCTTTTAGTCTTTCTGGCTTACCAAGTCCGTTCATATCGTTTGGGCTTCGTTTTATATCTTGTAGAAGAAGATTTATTCTTTTTACTATCTTTTTATCATTTTTCACCCAATACTGATAATCTTCCCAACCTTTATCGGCAAATCCCACTATCATACATCTATATCTTTTTTAACAAAATTTAGATTTTCTATTTGCTCTATTGCTTCGTTTAATCTATCTCTATTGGCTTTTGAAGAGAGAAGATATATTGTCTCTTTCATTGCACTATATTCATCATATGATAAGATGACTGCTGTTTTGTTATCTTTTGTCGTGACAATGTATTCATCAAAATCATCACAAACTTTATTGATAATCTCTCTTAGATTATTTCTGGCTTGAGAGTAAAAAACTGCTTGCATAAAGACTCCTTTGACAATATATTGTCATTTTATCTGAAATTTTTTGACAAGTCAATTTTCTCTTTAGCGATTTTTTGTATCTCTTGGCACATTTCGTTTTGATAGCTAAAAATTGGTGCAAAATAGATCCTTGTATATCTAACTGTAAGGGATGCTCCATCTGCTCTGTCCTTTTACCTCTATAAGCAAATTTTAAATCTATAGTTAAGCTTCATTTATTATTATACATCTAAATATAATCAAGGATATCAAATTGAAAAGAGATACACAAGAGATAGAGAGCGTATGTACATATTGCGGGGTGGGGTGTGATATCGTAGGTGAAGTATCAGATAATAAAATTGTCAAAATCTTTGCCCAAAAAGATGGCGTAGTGAGTCAGGGCAGACTCTGTATCAAAGGTAAATACGGTTTTGATTTTATAGATAGCAGGGAGAGAATAAAAGAGCCTGTGATAAAACGCTCTTTTATAGAGGCAAATAGTGAACTTTTGGCTGAATATATCCCAAAACTTATAGAAAGAGATGCCAATACATATACAACAGATTTGGATACGGCTTTGGATATTGCATCTAAAAAGCTAAAAAGCAGTGTAGAAAAGTATGGCAATGAAAGCTTTTGTGCAATAGGAGGAGCAAGGACAAGCTGTGAAAGTGCCTTTGCCTTTCAAAAATTTTGTAGGCAAACAATAGGCTCTCCTCATGTGGATAACTGTGCCAGAGTATGCCACTCTCCCAGTCTAAAAGGACTCAAGGAGACAATAGGGGAGGGGGCTGCGACTAATCCGTATGATGATATATATGATGCCGAATTTTTGATAATTATTGGTTCAAATACTGCCGAAGCCCATCCAATTATTGCCAATCGTATCATAGATACAGTCAGTAAAAATGACAATCTAGCACTGATAGATGTAAGAGATACCAGACTCTCAAAAAGGGCAAAATACAACTGTATTATTCCTTTTGAGTCAAATCTTTTGATACTTAATATGATGGCGTATGTAATACTGGATGAAGAACTCTATGATAAAGAGTTTGTATCTCAGCGGACTACTGGGTTTGAGGAGTACAAAGAGTCTATTTTGTCAGACCCTTATTCAAATCCGTCTTTTTTCAAACAGATAAAAGGTTATGAGTATCTGTCAAAAATGATACCCAATATTGCCAGAGAGTATGCTATAAAACGCTCTATGATACTGTGGGGGCTTGGTGTGACAGAGCATACAGACGGTTCAGCGTCAGTCATGGCCATAGCTCATCTTGCACTTCTTACCGGAAATGTAGGCAAAAGAGGAGCCGGATTGATGCCTCTGAGAGGTCAAAACAATGTGCAGGGAGCCTGTGATATGGGATGTCTGCCATATTATGCACCAGATTATAAAATACCCAATAAAATAGGCAAGATGACTCCACAGTTAATTGATGCCATGATAGATGGTGAGATTAAATCCATGCTCAATATGGGTGAGGATATACTCCATATTCATCCAAATATCAATAAGATATCCAAAGCCATAGACAATCTGGATTTTTTAATGGTGCAAGAGCTTTTTATGACAGAGGTTGCAAAAAGAGCCGATATTGTCATAGGTGTAAAATCTGCTTATGAAAAGACAGGAGTATATATAAATGCCATGAGAAGACTTCATCTATCTCAGCCTCTTGTGAAAAGTGATTTGCCTGATGACTGGGAAGTATTGAATATATTGTCCGAAAAACTTGATAACGGTTTTGGATACAAGAGTAGCGAAGATGTATGGGATGAGGTGAGAGAAGTGGCTCATGAGAGATTTTCCAAAGCTCAATATTATAGACTCAAAAGGCATAGAAAAAGGGGTATGCAGTGGCCTATACATCATGAAGATACTCCCATATTGCATCTGCTTGATTTTCGCACAGAAGATGGACTTGGCAAATTTAGATATCACAAGTGGGAAATGAGAGGAATGGTATCTGATATTTTGGATGGCTCTTTTGAAAAAGCAGGAATGAAAAGGTATCTCACTACAGGCAGAATACTGGCTCATTACAATAATTCAGCCCAAACCAGACACAGTGATAAATTAAACAGCAAATACAGTGAAGATATCGTATGGGCAAATCCTGATGACGAAGAGGTATTTGGAGAAAAGATTATGCTCAAAACAAAAAACGGTGAGAGTGAAGCATTGAGTGTAAAATATAGTGATACTATCAAAAAAGGGACACTATTTACTACTTTTCACCATGCAAAAAGCGGTATAAATAGACTCTTTGGTGATGAGAGTGACAGATATACTTTGACAGCCTGTTTCAAATCTTTGAGAGTCGAAGTTGTCCCACTTGGATATGGTATAAGTGGCAGTTGATGATAGGATATGACAAGTGAGTAATAGAGAGTATGGTAACAAATCCGAAGACAAAGCAGTAAAATATCTTGAAAACAGAGGCTTTAGAGTGACAGATAGGAACTATTATGCCAAAAAACTTGGAGAGATAGATATTGTTGCTGTAAAAGATGGAGTGTTGCACTTTATAGAAGTCAAGAGTTCACAGGGGAGTTTTGAGCCTGTATATAATATAACTACATCAAAACTTCACAAAATAATAAAATCGGCACAATACTATATGAATGTAAAAAAACTGGATACTCCATACTGTATAGATGCCGTTATAGTGAAAAAAAACAGTATAGAGTTTATAGAAAATATAACAATGTGAACTATATTTTCACATCTATACCGTTTTTCAACAAGTGTTGAAATTCCAGAAGAGGTATGGGTTTTGAGAAGAAGTATCCCTGGAAAAAGTCTGTGCCATACTCCATCAGTGTCTTTACATCACTCTTTCGCTCTACCCCTTCGGCTATGACATTCATACCCAGTGTATGGGCAAGTTTTACCATACTTGATACTATGTTTTTATGCTTTTCGTTTGTATTCATATCCTGAATAAAACTTTTGTCTATTTTTAGTGAATCTATTGGAAAATCGGCTAAATATGCAAATGATGAGTATCCAGTTCCAAAATCATCCAATGATATTTTTATACCCATATTTTTCATAGCCTGTAGTTTTTTGTGAGTCAAAGTAGGATTTATCATAGAAGCAGTTTCTGTAACTTCACATTTCAATCTAAACGGCTCAATATCATATTTATTTAAAAGAGCCTGTAAGTTTGGTAAAAATTCATCACTGTCCAAATCTTTGGCTGAGAGATTTACAGATAATTCAATAGGTTTAAATCCAAATGTTTTCCAGTTTTTCATCTGTTTGAGTGCTTTGGAGAGCATATAGGTAGTAATATCCACTATCATACCATTTCTCTCTGCCAACGGTATAAAGCTGTCTGGAAAAATCATACCTTTTTCCGGGTGTTTCCATCTGATTAATACCTCTGCTCCGGCAATATTAAAGTGAGGTTGATTGATAATTGGTTGAAAATATAGTAAGAACTGCTCATTTTCTAAAGCATCTTTGATATCACTTGCTGTAATCATATCTTTGAGTTGAAGTTTTTTCTTCTCTGTTTTTTCAGCAGATGAGATAACAATTTGACCTTCACCACTCTCTTTTGCTCTGCTTAGAGCATTATATGCTCCGTTTAAAAGCTCATCAAGAGTAAGTTCCTGAGGATAACGACTTACTCCCATTGAAAAGCCTATATGTTTATATACAGGATTCATACCCTTTAAGGATTCTATGATAGCATTTATTTTATCAGTTGCTTCATATATATCATTGATTGTTTGTGTATCTTTGACTACTATCAAAAAGTTTTCATGCAAGAGTTGATAAACTTTAAATCTCTCATCTTTTGACAACTCTTTAAGTCTGTTTGCTATCAGGATAATCAAATCATTCATCTCTTTGTATCCTGCCATTGAGCGGATTTTTGCAAAATTATCCATCTCCATAATAATTACGGCAAATGAATTTTCAGGAGATGTATTTGCTGTCAATATAGATATATCAGCATAAGCTCTGTTTTGATTTGGCAATCCTGTGAGAGCATTGTGATAAATATCTCTTGCATCATTTATTTTTTCAAGAGGGCAGTGGATTAGCACTATATGAAATATAGTATCATTATCTTCTGATGTAACTGTTGAGATTTGTATGCTTAAACCATCTATCTCTTTTTTGTCAAATTTTATTTTTGAACCTACAAACATAGTAGTCTCCGGAGCATTCACTTTATCGTGATAATCAAGTAAATCATCTAGTGATGACCAGTCTTTCATAACCGGAGTATAAAAGAGTATAATATCCTCTAAATCATCGACTAGAGTTCCTGTTTTTATCATTTTTAATTTTTTCATCAGATGATTTGAAAATATTATACTCTTTCTGTCTCTTATAATAATGACTGCATCATGCGATGAGTTGATAGTTGGTTTAAAGAGTAGAGATTCACTCTCTTTATCTATATCTGCTATCTTTTTGTTCCCAAATATTCCAAACATGTTACTCTTCTTTCAGATAAATATAAACTACTATATTATGGATTATTATATATTTATTTCATTAAATTTGGTTGGTGTTTTGTAATTATTTAGATTTGTAGCTAAAAGTGTGTATAATCACATTACCAAAAATTTCAAACAAAAGGATTGTAATGGGTAAATATATAGAATTGACAAAAGATAACTTTGAAGAGACAATCAAAGAGGGTGTAGCAGTAGTGGACTTCTGGGCTCCATGGTGTGGACCTTGTAGAATGATTGCACCAGTAATTGAAGAGCTTGCCCAAGATTATGATGGCAAAGCAAAAATCTGTAAAGTAAATACAGATGAGGAGCAGGAGATTGCTGTAAAATTTGGTATTCGTTCTATTCCTACTATTTTATTTTTCAAAGATGGTGAGCTTGTAGATCAGATGGTAGGTGCTGCGGGCAAAGATGTATTTGCACAGAAGATAGATGCACTGTTGAAGTAAAATTTTACTTTAGAGGTGGTTTTAAACCACCTTGCTTTAATATCTTTGCACGGTTTTTTAAACGCTGTTTTAAAGAAGCGTGAAGAGATATATAAATTTATTTAAGGATTTTTAGATGGATATATTAGATTGTGCCATTATCGGAGGCGGTCCTGCGGGATTGACTGCCGGGCTTTATGCAAGCAGAGGTGGACTAAAAAGAGTGGTAATGTATGAGATGGGTATGCCAGGGGGTCAGATTACCCAAAGCTCGGAGATAGAAAATTATCCCGGAGTATTTAGAGAAAACCCTCCTGTTACAGGTATGGATTTGATGGAGCCTTGGCCACAGCAGTGTACCCATTTTGGTATGGTTCATGAGATGAAAGAGGTCAAAAGAGTATCAAAAGAGGGTGATATATTTGAAGTGGATTTGGGCAGTGAAAAGGTAAAAGCCAAAACTGTCGTGGTTTGTACAGGAAGTACTCCAAAAAGAGCCGGTTTCAAAGGTGAAGATGAATTTTTTGGCAAGGGTGTAAGCACATGTGCCACATGTGACGGGTTTTTTTACAAAGGGCAGGAAGTAGCAGTACTAGGAGGTGGTGATACTGCACTGGAAGAGGCTCTGTATCTGTCTAATATCTGCTCCAAAGTATATATAATACACAGAAGAGAGAGTTTTCGTGCTGCTCCTCCTACTGTAGAGAGAGTGAAAAAGAGTGATAATATAGAGATTATTACCAATGCCGTCATAGAAGAGGCATATGGTGATATGACAGGGCTTAGAGGTGTAGAGTTGAGATTTAGTGATGGCAGAGATAATATGAAGCTAAATGTAAACGGATTGTTTGTATTTGTAGGTAGTAATGTAAACAATGCCGTTTTGATACAGGAAAACGGTGAAGCTCTTTGTGAATTGAATGACAGGGGGCAGGTAGTAGTCGATTTGAATATGCATACTTCTGTGCCTGGACTTTTTGCAGCAGGTGATATCAGAATAGAAGCTGCCAAGCAGGTGGTGTGTGCGGCTGCAGATGGTGCAGTAGCCGGTATGCAGGCATTAAATTTTGTACAGGAGAATGAATAGATATGATAAATATAGGAATATTAGGCTCAACCGGAAGAATGGGAGAGTTTCTTATCAAAAACACTATGCAGGATTCAGATTTAAATCTCTCTGTTTTGCATGTATATGATGAGCTCAAGATTGATGTTCCCAAAGGTGTAATTATTACAAACAGTATGGAAGAGCTTCTTGAAAACAGTGATGTTATAATAGATTTTTCGGCACCTTCTGCTACTCAGGAGTTGTGTGAAAATGCCATGAAGATACCAAGAGCATTGGTAATAGCTACTACAGGTTTGAGTGTGCATCAGCAAAATCTTATAGATGAAGTCTCTATGGAGATGCCTGTATTGTATTCATCCAATATGTCAGCAGGAATTGCTATACTTAAAAAGCTCGTAGAGAGTGTATCGGCTACATTAAGAGATTATGATATAGAGATTGTAGAGATGCACCATAGACACAAAGTGGATGCTCCAAGTGGCACAGCTTTGACTTTGGCAGAGTTTGCCGCAAAGGGTAGGGATTTAAATTTAGATGAAGTTAGAGTTAGCGGTAGAGATGGGCAAATTGGTCCAAGAAGCAAAGATGAAATTGCAGTAATGGCACTCAGAGGTGGCGATATAGTAGGTCGTCATACAGTAGGATTTTACGGAGATGGTGAATATCTGGAGCTCAATCATACTGCTACAAGCAGAGAGACATTCTCAAAAGGTGCATTAAGAGCGGCAAAATGGTTGGCTACTCAGAAACCGGGCTTATACAGTATCAATGACGCCTTGGGTCTGTAAACAAATTGAAATATAATAATAAAATTAATCGGAGTTTATAATGTGTGCCGTAGTTGGTGTATATGGTAGTGAAAATGCTTCTAAAGTAGCATATTACTCTCTGTTTGCTATGCAACATAGAGGGCAGGAGTCCACTGGAATTAGTGCCGCTGACGGCAAACATATAACTATGATTAAAGATAGAGGGCTTGTTACAGAAGTATTTGATGAAGACAAACTCTCTATTTTGAATGGTAACTGTGCAATAGGACATAACAGATACTCTACTGCCGGTAAAGACTCTGTTTTAGATGCTCAGCCGGTATTTGCAAGATACAAACTTGGTGAGATATCAGTAGTGCATAACGGAAATCTTATTAATAAGATGGAAGTCAGAGAGAGACTCATAGAAAGAGGTGCGATTTTTCAGACAGATATGGATACTGAAAATATTGTTCATCTTATAGCCAAAAGTCAGCAAGACAATCTCATTGACAGAATCAAAGATATGCTTGGCAAAATAGAGGGTGCATATTGTCTGATTATTCAGAGTCGTTCCAAAATGTTTGTAATGAGAGACAGATTTGGTATCAGACCGCTGAGTCTAGGCAGACTTCAAGACGGTGGATATATAGTAGCTAGTGAAACCTGTGCCTTTGATTTGGTAGATGCTGAGTTTATCAGAGATGTAAAACCAGGTGAGATGTTGGTATTTGAAGAGCCTGGGAAAGAGCCGGTATCTTATCAAATATTTGAGCCTGATTACAGACCGTGTGCATTTGAATATATATATTTTGCCAGACCTGACTCTATTATAGATGGTAAAAATGTCTATGAGACCAGAGTCAAAATGGGTAAAAGATTGGCTCAGGAGAAACCAGCTGATGTAGATATTGTTTTACCTGTTCCAGACAGTGGAGTAGCAGCAGCCTTGGGATTTGCTGAGGGATTGGGTGCAAGATTTGAGATGGGTATTGTAAGAAATCATTATGTAGGAAGGACATTTATTGAGCCTACTCAGCAGATAAGAGATTTAAAAGTGAAGTTGAAACTCTCTCCTATCAAATATCTCATAGAGGGTAAAAGGGTAGCTATTGTTGATGATTCGCTTGTGAGAGGAACAACATCAGGCAGAATTGTCAGAATGCTCAGAAACGCAGGAGCCAAAGAGGTGCATATGAGAATAGCAGCTCCTGAGATAAAATATCCATGTAGATATGGTATAGACACACCTACAATGGATGAGCTTATATCAAACAAAAAGTCTCCTGAAGAGATAGCACAGATGATAGGTGCTGACAGTGTTGGGTTTTTATCTATAGATGGTCTTGTAGATTCTATAGGCACAGACAGAAAATATTCTCTTGTAAGTTTTACAGGTGAGTATTTTGCCGGAGGTTGTGCCGAGTCTCCAAGCTGTGGAGGTAATAGTTGAGCCAAAATAAAAAACTGAAAAGTTTATGGACATTTGGAAGATATCTCAAAGAAAAATATGGAGAGAGAGTTGCCAAAGTTCCTGTAGGATTGAGTGGTTTTACCTGTCCAAATATTGATGGCACAGTTGCAAAAGGCGGATGCACATTTTGTTTGAATGAATCGTTTAGTCCAAATTTGGGAAGCAACAAAGATAAATTTTTTCTAAATCTAAACAGTAGTGATAATCCTCTTTTGAACAAGCAGCTTAAAGAGTTGGATGAGCAGATAAATGAGACTATACCTCTTATGAAAAAAGAGGGGTATAACAAGTATATAATATATTTTCAGTCATTTACCAATACATATGCTCCTTTTGATACTCTTAAAAAGCTATATGATAAAGCCCTGGATTATCCCAATGTCATAGGACTCAGTATAGGTACCCGCAGTGACAGTGTGACAGATGAGACACTTGAGTATCTGCTTGAATTATCCAAAGAAAAAGAGATATGGATAGAGTTTGGCATACAATCGATATATGATGAGACTCTCAAAAAAATAAACAGAGGTCATGATACTCTTAATGTAGAAAAAGCCATCAAAAAAGCCAAAGATTATGGTCTGAATGTATGTGGACACTTAATCTTTGGTCTACCTGGTGAAAACAAAGAGATGATGCTCTCTTCTGCAAAAGCAGCGTATGATTGGGGTATAGATTCTGTAAAATACCATCCTTTGTATGTAGTAAAAAATACACTACTTGCAAATGAGTATAAAAGAGGCGATTTTACACCTATTACAATAGATGAGTATCTTGATGTCTTGACAGATGCAATATCTATGAAACCAGAATATATATCTATACAGAGAGTTACAGCAGGTATAGAAGATGATACACTTCTTGCACCAAAATGGTGTGGATACAGCAAAAACAAGATCATAAACATAATACGAAAAAGAGTTTTGGAGATTGGGTATATATACTAATCTCTACTACTATATAACAAATACCTCTTAAATATTTCCCTTAATCATATATTAAAACTACAATCTTTTTAGAGTAAATATGATTTTCAGATTAATTAATATCTTTTTAATATTAATTAGTCTAAAATATGCCAAAGTCTAATATGATATCTCTACAAGGTGTCAGAAAGGGGATAGTTTATGAAGAGAGTGGTAGGAGCAGTAACTGCCGGTATTTTACTTGCAGGTGGTGCAGTATATGCCGAAGATGATGAAATCGGTATCAATATGGGTGGTACATCAATCCACAGTGCCAATATGAATAATTATACAGTAGGTGTAAATTACAAAAGAAATGAGGGATTTAATGGTATCAAGCCCAGAGTTGATTTTGATTATGTAAATATATCTGACTATAAGAATGTAAAAGCTCTGTATAAAGGCTCTATAAATGGTGTATATGAATTTACTGATTCTAAGGAGGGTAAATTTCAGCCATATGCTGTATTTGGTGTAGGGTATGAGAAGGTTGACGGAGAGATCAAAGATGTATTTGACAGTAATGCTTTTGCTCATGGAGGTCTTGGTGTCAGCTACAAGACTAAAAATATAGGAAAAGTTAATGTCGAGGGTAAAGCACTTCAGATTTTGGGTGCAGAGGGTCAAAATAATGAATACTCTCTTACAGCAGGTGTATCTGTGCCTTTATCATTGGATGGAGATGAGTGTCCCAAAAAAATTGATGGACCGGATGAAGACAGAGACGGTGTATTGGATTCTGTAGATCAGTGTCCAGGTACTCCATGTTACTTTAGCGTTGATCAGTATGGTTGTCCTGTCAAAGCTACATTGAGATTGCATTTTGATTTCAACAAATGGAATATCAAACCTGAATCTATGCCAAAGGTAGTAAGATTTGCAGATTATCTCAAATCTCATCCAGGCACACATGTCAAGATTGTAGGGCATACAGACAGTATAGGAAGCAGAGCTTATAATCAGTGGTTATCTGAAAAGAGAGCAAACAGTGTATTGCAAAAGTTGGTTGAGTTTGGTGTAAGTCCTGCCAGATTGACAGCAGAAGGCAGAGGAGAAGATGAGCCGGTAGCCAGTAATGCTACTGCCGAAGGTAGAGCTCTAAACAGAAGAATAGAAGCTAAATTGACTTATGATGATCAAAATCATAACAACTAAGAGGAGAAAGTAATGAATTACAAATTTAAAATAGTATTAAGCGGTATGCTTGCGGGTATGTTACTTTTAAGTGGTTGTGGTGACAGACCTGCCAGTAATGACAAACCTGGCAGTGGAATAAAAGATTCTGATGGAGATGGTATAGCTGATGCTAATGATACGGCACCAAATGATCCTTGTATTCCTGACATTAACGCCCCTACCTGTGATCAGGACGGAGATGGTATTCCAAACCAGGATGATGCTGATGATGATGGAGATGGTGTAGCAGATGCAAATGATCCTGCACCAAATGATCCGTGTATTCCTAACAAAACAGCCCCTACATGTGATCAAGATGGAGATGGTATTATAAATAAAGATGATCCATGTCCTACAAATGCTGATTGTGATGGTGACGGTTATTTAGATGGTGATGATCCTGCACCAAAAGATCCATGTGTACCTGATGTAAATGCACCTACCTGTGACAAAGATGGAGATGGTATTCCAAATGAGGATGATCCAAATCCTGGTAATCCTGATAAGGATAAAGATGGTGATGGTGTGATAGATGCTGACGATCCTGCACCAAATGACCCATGTATTCCAAATATAGATTCACCTACATGTGATCAGGATAAAGACGGATTACCAAACTCTGAAGATCCATGTCCAAAAGATCCAGACTGTGATAAAGATGGTGTAAAAGATGGTGATGATCCTGCACCAAAAGATCCATGTATTCCAAACAAGAATGCACCAACATGTGACCAGGATAATGATGGATTGATAAATAAAGATGATGAGTATCCTACAGACCCTGACCATGACAAAGATGAAGTTGTAGACGGACAGGACCCAGATTATAATGATCCATGTATTCCAAACAAGAATGCACCAACATGTGACCAGGATAATGATGAATTGATAAATAAAGATGATCCATGTCCTACAAATGCTGATTGTGATGATGATGGGCTTAGTGATGGAGAGGAAGTTTTAGATTATAAAACTGACCCTGAAAAAGCCGATACTGACAGAGACGGATTGAATGATGGCGATGAAGTAAATAAATATGAGACTGATCCACTTGATAATGATACAGACAAAGATGGTCTAAAAGATGGTGATGAGGTAAATAAATATAAAACTGATCCTAAAAATCCTGATACAGATGATGATGGATTAAAAGATGGTGATGAAGTGAAAGACAAATCTGATCCACTCAAGCCAGATACTGATGGTGATGGGGTAAAAGATGGTGATGATTTTGTAGATAATAAATTTACAGGACTCGAGCCATGTCTGCCTGAACAACAAGCTGGATATAGAGAGTATGATTATAAGAATCCAATTTGGCAAGCAGCTGATTGCGACAAAGATACATACTTAAATGGAACAGAGGATAATGTATCTATGGGAGATGACCACTATTTGAGTGATCCTTATGATCCGACGAAGAGATGCTTTGTGTTTGTCAATCAAAAGTATTGTGAAGTAGATGCAAGCGACGGCAGAGTATGGTTGGATAGAAATCTTGGTTCTGACAGAGCCTGTGCGAGTATATCTGACCCGGATTGTTATGGTGACAGATATGAGTGGGGTAGAAGCAGAGATGGTCATGAGAAACAAGAGAGTTCTACTACAAATGAGACAGCTCATACTTGGCCATTTGCATCTGAAGAGTTTATTACTTCATCTACAGGAGACCATGATTGGTTAACTGATAGTAATGGAAATGGAGCATATGTTCAGGATAGAGCAGATTTCTGGCAAGGTAAAAAGACATATACAAATCTAAACAGCGTATGTCCAAGAGGTTGGTATGTTCCTACCATAGGTGAACTGCAGAAATTAAGCAAAGATGATATAAGAGAGAAACTTATACTTCCTCTTGCTGGATATAGACAGGGGGATGCAGTATTGGAAAATGGAACTGCAACTTTCTTGTGGAGTAGCAGTATCTCAAATGACAGTCAGAATCTGGTTGGTTCATGGGCATTGTATTATGATAATAATGATAATTTGAGTTATGATTCTCAATATAGAGTAAATGGTTACTCAGTAAGATGTATCAAGAAAAAATCTCTAAGTAGCAGTAGCTCTAATTAATATACTCTTATATCCCGATATTTTATCGGGATATATTTTCACTCTATATCGGCAGTAGTCTTATTTTGCCGATATACTCTTATCAAATCTTCACTAAAATATTTTTACTTTTATTATAAAGATGCTATATAAGTAGCATTTACTTATATTTTTTTTTAGGTATAGTTACAACAGTATTTTAAACAGCTTAGAAAATTTGAGCAAAACGAGGAGGATATAATGAGTAATATTTTAGAAAAATTAACACATCAAATGACAGAGACTTTAGAGTCAGCTGTATCACTGGCACTGCATAATAAAAATCCGGAAGTTGATCCATTGCATATTGTATGGGCATTGCTTACAAACAGTGGCTCAGTATTAAATCAAGTCTTAAATAAAATGGGAGTTGATAAGAGTGCCATTGAACTTGATGTTACAAGTAGAGCCAAAAAGCTTCCTAGTGCAAGTAGTGTAACAAAAGAGACAATTAAAATTGGAGCAAATGCAGTTCGCTCTTTGCAAAATGCCGAAGGGGTAATGGCAGCAAATGGAGATAAGTATCTATCTGTTGATACTTGGTTAATTGCCAATATGAATGAGCCATTTATCAAAGATACAATCGGTCAATATGTAGATTTAATTGAGATGAAGAAAAACCTTGAGGCTATGAGAGGTGGCAGAAGCATAGAGAGCCAAACAGATGATGAGAAGCTTGAATCTCTTGAAAAGTATGGGGTAGATTTGACTCAAAAGGCAAGAAATGGTGAGCTTGACCCTGTAATTGGAAGAGATGAAGAGATTCAAAGAACTATGCAGATACTAATTAGAAAGACTAAAAACAACCCTATTTTATTGGGTGAGCCAGGAGTTGGTAAAACAGCAATTGTAGAAGGCTTAGCTCAAAGAATAGTAAATAAAGAGGTGCCTGTAAGTTTGCAAAATAAAAAGCTTATTCAGCTTGAGATGAGCTCACTAATTGCTGGAGCCAAATATAGAGGAGAGTTTGAAGATAGATTAAAAGCTGTAATTGAAGAGGTAAAACAAGATGGAAATATAATCCTCTTTATAGATGAGATTCATACTATCATTGGAGCAGGTGCAAGTGAAGGTAGTATGGATGCAGCAAATATTTTAAAGCCAATGTTAGCTAGAGGTGAGCTTCATACTATTGGTGCAACAACTCTAAAAGAGTATAGAAAGTATTTTGAAAAAGATGCAGCAATGCAAAGAAGATTCCAGCCGGTAAAAGTAGATGAGCCAAGTTTGGATGAAGCATTGCAGATACTAAGAGGAATTAGAGAGAGACTTGAGACACACCATAATGTTCAGATTTTAGATAGTGCATTGGTTGCGGCTGCAAAACTATCTGATAGGTATATTACAGATAGATTTTTACCAGATAAAGCCATTGACCTAATTGACGAAGCAGCAGCTGAGCTTAAAATGCAGATTGAGAGTGAGCCTTTTGAACTTGCGAAGGTAAAAAGAGATATTCAAAGACTCCAAGTTGAAATTGAAGCTTTGAATATGGAGCTAACAGCCAAAAATGAAGAGAGAATTAAAGAGATAGAAAAAGAGTTAGCTGACCTTGAAGAGAAAAAGAGACAGCTTGAGAGCCAATTTGAGACAGAAAAAGAGATATTTAATTCAATCGCTGATATTAAAGCAAAAATTGAAGAGAAAAGAAGAGAGGCTGAACTTGCCAAGAGAAATGCCGACTTTAATAAAGCAGCAGAGATTGAGTATGGTGAAATTCCAGCTCTTGAAAAGCAGCTTGAGGAGTTGAATAATAAGTGGAATGCTATGCAAGAGCAAGGCACACTGCTTAAAAATGCAGTTGATGAAGAGATGATTGCTTCAATTGTAAGTAAATGGACAGGCATTCCGGTAAATAAGATGCTCCAAAGCGATAGAGAAAAGGTGCTTCATATCGAAGAGCATTTAAGAGAAGAGGTAGTTGGTCAAGATGAAGCACTCAAAGCAGTAGCAAGAGCAATTAAGAGAAATAAAGCAGGTCTTAGTGATTTAAATAGACCAATAGGAAGCTTTCTCTTCCTTGGACCAACCGGAGTTGGTAAAACTCAAACAGCAAAAGCTTTGGCTAAGTTCTTGTTTGATAGTGAAAGAGCATTGATTAGAATAGATATGACTGAATATATGGAAAAACACTCAGTCAGCAGACTTGTAGGAGCAGCTCCGGGGTATGTAGGATATGAAGAGGGTGGTCAGCTAACAGAGGCTGTTAGAAGAAAGCCATACAGTGTAGTATTGTTTGATGAGGTAGAAAAGGCTCATCCGGATGTATTTAATATCTTGTTGCAGGTATTAGATGATGGAAGACTTACAGATAATAAAGGGGTTACAGTAGATTTTAAAAATACTATAATTATTCTGACATCTAATATCGCATCAGATAAGATTATGGAGTTTAAAGACCCACAAGATAGAGAAAAAGCGGTTCGTGATGAGCTTAAACACTATTTTAGACCAGAGTTTATCAATAGATTGGATGATTTGATAATATTCAATCCGCTTGGAGCTGAGCAGATAGTTAAGATTGTAGATGTCCTGTTTAGAGGCATTGAGCAGAAGCTTAAAGAAAGAGATATTGAAATTTCACTAACTGATAGTGCAAAACAGCTTATAGCCAAAGCCGGATTTGACCCAGTATATGGAGCCAGACCTCTAAAAAGAGCCTTGGCTGAGATAGTAGAAGATAAATTGGCTGAGATGATTTTAGAGGGCAGAGTAAATGAAGGCGATAAAGTAGTATTTGATGCCAATGGTGAAGAGATAGTAGCCAGAGTTCAATAACTTCACAAATTAATATGCGGGATTTTTATCCCGTATTCTTCAAAGAATATTTACTTCAATTTATTACTTTTCCATTATAGTTTTTTAGAGATAATTCACCTTTAAGAGATAATCAAATAAAATAATAGCCTTAGATGATAAGGATATACTATTATATATACCAAAAAAGGGAAGAGAGATTGATATTTAAAAAAAGTAAAAAAATCATATTGACCGGTTTTGCATTGACCATAGCGGGTATGGTGCTGAGCGATACACCTCTGTTGAATGCAAAAGAGAATGTAGCTGTATCCCAAGAGAGTAAATTGGAAGCTTATATAAAGTTTACTCAAATTCTGAATTTGATAGAGAATCAATATGTAGATGAAGTAAATACTACTACTTTGATAAACAAAGCACTCAAAGGATTGATGAGTAATCTCGATGCTCATTCAGCTTTTATGGATTCAAAAGAGTATAAAGACCTCACTATTCAGACCAAAGGTGAATTTGGTGGGCTTGGCATTGTTGTAAGTATGAAAAATGGTGCTTTGACAGTAGTAGCTCCAATTGATGATACTCCTGCATATAGAGCAGGTGTAAAAGCAGGAGATATAATACTTAAAATAAATGACAAAGCTACACTTGGTATGACAATAGATGAAGCTGTCTCTCTAATGAGAGGAAAGCCTAAAACTCCTATTGAGCTTACTTTGATAAGAAAAGGTGAAAACAAGCCTATAAGAGTGAAGATTATCAGAGATATTATCAAAATAGAGTCTGTAAAACCTAAAATTGTCACACTTGATAACAAAGATAAAATATTATATCTTCATATTACATCTTTTGATTCTCATGTAGTAGATGAGGTAAAAAAAGCTATTGCCAAATATCCTAATGTAAAAGGTTATCTGATAGACCTCAGAAACAATCCAGGCGGATTACTTGATGAAGCGGTAGGATTACTTGATATGTTTATAGACAAGGGAGTACTTGTCAGTCAAAAGGGTAGAAATCCTGAAGAGAATGTAGAGTACAAGGCTCATAAAAAAGGCACTGATATCAAGACTCCTATAGTGATACTTGTAAATGGAGGCAGTGCAAGTGCCAGTGAAATTGTAAGTGGAGCTATGCAAGATGACAGAAGAGCGATAATCGTAGGAGAGAAGACTTTTGGCAAAGGTAGTGTTCAGGTTGTGGTTCCTATAGGCAAAAATGACAAAGAGGCTCTAAAATTGACTGTAGCAAGATACTATCTGCCAAGTGGCAGAACTATACAAAATAAAGGTGTAGTGCCAGATATCATTGTCCACCCTGGCAAAGTGCCTACTGCAAACAAAGACACTATATCCATCAAAGAGAGAGATTTAAAAGAGCATTTAAAAGCTGAATTGAAAAAGATAGATTCATCATCTAAAAAAGACAATAATACTACCAAAGTATCTGATAGTAATGAGAGCAATATCAGTGACAGTAATAATACAAAGAAAATTATTACCAAAAAGCAGATAATGGGTGATATACAGTTAAAATCAGCACTTGATATACTAAAAACATTGATTATCGAAAATAAGGTAAAAGGCGTAAAATAATGGAAAAAAGAGAATTGTTATATGAAGGAAAAGCTAAAAAGATATGGACAACTGATGATCCAAATCTGTTGATATCTGAATTTAAAGACTCTCTTACTGCATTCAACGGAGAAAAAAAATCGAGCGAAGAGGGTAAGGGTGCATTAAACAATATGATATCAGCAAAGCTGTTTGAGTATTTGGAAAGTAGAGGTATTCCTACCCACTATGTCAAAATGATTGATGATAATCATATGCTTCACAAAAGAGCAGATGTTATATTGATAGAAGTTATTGTCAGAAATATTGCTACAGGAAGTCTAAGCAGAAATCTTGGAATTGAAGATGGCAAAGTTTTACCTTTTACTCTAGTAGAGTTTGATTACAAAAATGATGAGCTTGGAGACCCTAAACTCAATGACCAGCACTGCTTGATACTTAATCTTGTAGAAGATGAGTCGGAGTTGGATTATATTCGTTACATGGCTAGAAAAATAAACAAATTTTTAAATCAATTTTATGCAGAGCTTGGATTGAAATTGGTAGATTTCAAGCTTGAGTTTGGCAGAGACAGATATGGAAATATCATATTAATTGATGAGTTGTCGCCGGATAATTTTAGACTTTGGGATGCCAAAACCAACGAGAAGATGGACAAAGACAGATTCAGACAGGGGCTTGGCAGTGTGGTAGAGGCATATCAAGAGGTATTTAACAGAATTGAAAACAGGAAGGAAACAAATTAAATGAAAGCTATAGTAAACATATATCTCAAAGAGGGTGTTTTGGACCCTCAGGGCAAAGCAGTTCATCATGCATTGGACTCTTTAGGATTTGACAGTGTAAAAGATGTCAGAGTAGGCAAACAGATTGTATTGGATTTGGATGCCAAAAACAAAGAAGAGATAGAAAAAGAGGTGAAGCAGATGAGTGAAACACTTCTGGCAAATACTGTAATAGAAGATTATGATATAGAGATAGTAGAATGAAGAGCCTAAATGTATCCATTCTCCAGTTTCCGGGGACAAATTGTGAATATGATACAGTATATGCATTCAAGAGGTTGGGACACAATACCAATGTGATTTGGCACAAAGAGGAGAGTATTCCAGCAGATACAGATTTGGTGGTAGTGCCAGGAGGTTTCAGTTACGGTGACTATCTGAGATGTGGTTCTATTGCAAAATTTTCTCCGGTTATGAAGAGTGTTATTGCATATGCCAATGACGGCGGTAGAGTGCTTGGAATCTGTAACGGATTTCAGATACTCACAGAAGCAGGTCTTTTACCCGGAGCTTTGAAAAGAAATGATAATTTGCATTTCATATCAAGACATCAGCATCTCAAAGTTGTAAATAGCAATAATGATTTTTTGAAAAAGTGCAAAGAGGGTGAAGTGCTATATATCCCTATAGCTCACCATGACGGTAACTACTTTGTAGATGATGAGACACTGAGCGATATGTATGACAATGCACAGGTGCTTTTAAAGTATTGCGATAGCGAGGGTAACCCAATGGTGGTAAATGGCTCAGTTGAGCAGATTGCGGGTGTATGCAACAAAGACAAGAATGTCTTTGGTTTGATGCCTCATCCAGAAAGAGCCATGGAGAGCATATTAGGCTCCAAAGATGGTATCAGGATGCTGGAAGGATTTGGTATCTGATGCGACGGGGATTTCCCGCCCTTTTGGTATTGATGATAATACTGTTGTCATCAATGTTATCAGCAGCGAGATACCATTACAGTTATATACCCAGACAGGTATATGCAAATCAGGTATTTCCTGTTACTCTTTTGGCTACACATGTCAATAAAAAACAGCATATCAAGATATTTTATGACCCACGCTCTGATATAAGACCCCTTTTTGACAAACCATTGATTCAAAAAAATGATGGTGGCAGTAGTCTTTTTTATACATTTTATTTCAAAGCAGGTAAAGAAGATTTTACACTGCCAAATCTGTATATAGATGACGGAGAGAGAAAGGGTATGATAAAAGGAGTCTATATTCCTGTAGCCCAACTTGATTTCCCTCCTGAAAAAAAGTGGTGTGGTGTGATAGCTTCTGATTTCAAAATAAGAACTTCACAGGTATCCAACTTTGATGAGAATAACAACCTTGTATATATCATAATAGAAGCTCATGAAGCCAATCTTGAAGATATGCATATTCCCGGTATTTCAGAGCAGGGATTGGAAAAGATTGAGAGAAATTTTTCAGAGAGTGTATCTGAATATTATTTTGTAATTCCGGCAAAAACAGAAAAAATAAAGTTTAGTTATTTTAACAGTATTCGAGGGGAGTTGGAGAGTATTGATATATCTACCTCATATAAAATGAAAACTACAGCAGCACAGGAGGTTGATCTCAATCCCAAAGACAGTGGTTTTACAAAGCTTAAAAAATATCTTTTGATACTGTTGGCTGTTTTTTTCTTTATTATGCTGATAGTCAAAAGAGATATATTTTATCTGATAATCTTTGCTGTTACCATATATGCATTGATTAAATTTTTTATGCCTCATGAAAAAGTATGTGTAAGCGAAGGTGCCAAACTATATATACTGCCTATACCTCAAAGTACAGTCGGCACTGTTATCAGTGACAGAAAAGAGTTTCCTATTCTATACAGATATGGAGATTATTACAAAATTGAATACAGACCCGGTTTGATAGGGTGGATAAAGGATAGTGATGTTTGCGAAAATTAGATTTTATTGGGGGGCTTTTGTAATATCTGTGATAGTTGCCGGATTGATGATACCTTTGATATATCTATTCCCTAGATACAAAGGTGTAATTATGCACAAATTAAACAGGGTAATTCTTTTGTTGATGGGTGCCAAAATTGAAAAAGTTGGACACAGAGACTCTAAGGCTAATCTCTTTTTGATGAATCATCAAGGTATTATCGATATTATCACACTTGAAGCGATAGAAAATACCCATATGAGCTGGGTGGCAAAAAAAGAGTTGTTTGAAGCACCATGGTTTGGAAGACTTCTCAAGCAAGGAGATATGATATCAGTAGATAGAGAGAACAAAGCCGGACTTGTAAAACTCTTTAAAGATGTCAAAAAATCAATCATTGAAAAAAACAGAGCTGTAGCAATTTTTCCAGAAGGCACAAGAGCAAAAGGACAAAAACTCTTGCCATTTAAACCAGGTGCCAAATTTGTAGCCCAAAAACTCAAACTCAGAGTCCAACCGGTTGTAATAGTAGGTAGTAAATATGTATTGAATGAGCATAACCGCACAGGACACTCTGGAGTAGTCAAAGTAATTTATCTTCCGGCTTTTGATATAGATGAGAGTGATAAACAGTGGTATGACAGAGTAAAAGAAGAGATGCAAAAGGTAATAGACAAAGAAGAGAAAAATGGAATATACAGATAGATAATATGAGCATATTTTGATATAATTTAAATATAAATGATTATTTATAATCATTTAAATCCAACTTAAAACGGAGGAAAAAATGAAGGTAAAATATGCAGTGGCTATGAGTGCTTTGCTTGTAAGCAGTATCTCATATGCCAAAGAAATGGGTGATTTTCTTCAAGATGTTACTGTTGCCCCTGATAGCAAAATAGCTCCATGTGGAGTCAATGTCATTGGTCATAAAAACAGAAATGGTGACTCCCAAACAGTTACGGTAGATTTATCACAAAAGCCTGTTTATAGTCAAAACTGTATGAATGGCAAAGGCGAGGATTGCACAAAAGTAGGAATTATAGAGCATACTGATGCCAAATCAGAAAATGATTTCAAAAATGCTTATAATCACTTCCATATGGGATGTGATAATGGAGATGCAAATGCCTGTGCATGGGCAGGTTATGTATTGGAGAATGATCTTCCTGCAAATATAGGTGGCGATACAAAGACAAAAAGTATAGATTATTATCAAAAAGCATGTGATGAGGGTAGTGCTTATGGATGTGCAAAACTTGGAGTATTTTACGAAAAGGGTATCTCTGTAAACAGAGATTATGATATGGCTTACTCTCTATTTAGTAAAGCCTGTGATAATGGTAGTAACTATGGTTGCACATGGCTTGGTTACATGTATGAAAAAGGTTATGGTGTAGGTCAAAGCTATGAGAGTGCAGCTGAAAACTATAAAAGAGCCTGTGATAATGGCAGTAATTATGGCTGTGCAAGACTTGGCACACTCTATGAGTATGGCAGGGGTGTAGCTCAAGATACAGAAAAAGCTTATAATCTATATAAGAGTGCATGCGATAATGGTAGCGGTTATGGATGTGCCAGATTGGGATTGATGTATAGAAATGGTATATTCGTATCTGTAAGTAACAAAGATGCTTTTGATTATCTAAATAAGTCTTGTCAGATGGGTAGTGCATATGGTTGCTCATGGGTAGGAACTATGTATGAGAGTAGTCAATGCCTGATGCATAACTATTTAAGAGCTAAAGAGTATTACTCTAAAGCTTGTGAAATGGGTAGTGCAAGAGGATGTACAAGATTGGGTATGCTATATGAAAAAGGATTCTTATCAGCTGCTGATAATTGTATCTCTTTAGAGATGTATAAAAAGGGTTGTGATTTGGGTTATGCATACGGATGTGCTAGAGCAGGATTGGTATATGAGTCTGGTAAAATATGTGTAGCCAAAGATTTAAACTTGGCATATGATTACTATAATAGAAGTTGTGAAGGTAAAAGCCCATTTGGTTGTGCAAAGCTTGGAACATTCTACTATAAAGGTTTTGTTGTAGATAAGGATTGTGATAAAGCAATAGAACTATTTAATTATGGAGTAGAAAACGGTAGTGCTTATGCACATACTAGGTTAGGTTTAGTATATGAGTATGGTAAATGTGGAGATAAAGACTACTCTAAATTACCTGATTTGTATGATTATGCATGTGAAAATGGTGATGCTTATGGGTGTACAAGTTATGGTAGAATTTACTACTATGGCAAAGGTGTAGAAAAAGATGCATGTATGGCATCTGAATACTTCTCTAGAGCATGCACAGCAGGTAGTAAGAGCGGTTGTAATTATCTAGAGAAGATGATAAAAAATAAAAAGTTTAAAATATTTGAGTGTGTAGTAGAACATGCTAAAAAGTGTGGCATTAAGATACCTACTCATAAATAAAATATCTAATTACTTAGATGCGGAATTAAATTCCGCATCTTCTTAAAGTAATCCAAGTTGTAACTTTGCTTCATCACTCATTTTACTCTGATCCCACGGCGGGTCAAATACCAACTCTACATCTACCTCTTCGATTGAGTGGTCTTCTACTCTTGATGGAATAGAGCGAACCAAATCTACCAATATCTCTGACATTGAGCAGGTAGCTGAAGTGAGTGTCATAGTTACTTTACATCTGTTTAATTTGCTTACTTCATCTTTATGACACTTTACATCATAAATGAGTCCAAGATTGTATATATCTACCGGAATTTCAGGGTCATATATCTTTTGAAGCTCTTCTACCATTCTCTTTTCAGACTCTTGGGGTGTTACAACTCTTGGGTCATTACTCATAGTTTTCCTTCCTTACAAGCTTTTGCATAACTATATACTTTGTTTAAAAATGCTTCCATACTCTGCTGTCTGACAGGTGATAGAAGCTCTACTATACCAAGTTGTCCCAACTCTTTTGGGTCAAAAGAGAGTATCTCATCGGCATCTCTGTTACTAAAAATATCTAATAAAAGAGTGAGCATACCTTTTGCCATCTCTGATGTCCCTTCGCCTCTGAGAATCAATTTACCATCTTTGCATTCTGCTACCAACCATGCAGGAGAGGCACATCCGTGGATAAATGTATCATCGTTTTTCTCTTCTTCAGAGAGTGTTGTATGTTTTTTGCCAAGCTCAAATATATACTCTAATTTTTCATTACCTGTTTCAAAGAGTTCAAAATCCTCTTTGTATCTTTGGAGTGTATCCATCATACTCATTTTTCATTCCTTTAATAAGGGGTTTTGCCGATTATACGGAAATAGGATAAAATGACTCTTAAATAAAAATCAATCATTTCCAAAGATATCTCTGGTATATACTTTATCTTTTACATCTGTAATTTCATCAGTCAATCTGTTACATACTATTACATCACTATCATTTTTAAATGCTTCCAAGTCTCTATATACTTTGGAGTGAAAGAATTGCTCCTCTTTTAATACAGGCTCATAAACTATGACCTCTATACCTTTGGCTTTGAGTCGTTTCATCACTCCCTGTATGGCAGATGAGCGGAAATTATCAGAGCCACTCTTCATCACCAGCCGATATATTCCTACTCTTCCGGCAGGAAATCCATGCTCATCTTTTGGCAGTTTGGATATGATTTGCTCAGCTATAAAATCTTTTCTGGTTCTGTTTGCATCGACAATAGCTCTTATTAGATTGCTTGGCACATTCGCATAATTTGCCAGTAACTGTTTGGTATCTTTTGGCAGACAGTATCCTCCATATCCAAAGCTTGGATTATTATAGTGCATACCAATTCTTGGGTCAAGTCCTACTCCCTCTATCACCTGTTTGCTGTTTAAGCCGTGAGTTTCGCAATAACTGTCAAGTTCATTGAAAAAAGCCACTCTCATTGCCAGATAGGTATTGGCAAACAGTTTAATCGCTTCAGCCTCTGTAGAGTCTGTGAATAGAACCGGAATATCCTCTTTTAAGGCTCCTTCTTTGAGCAGATTTGCAAAGCTCTTGGCTCTTTGGCTACGCTCACCGACAATGATACGAGATGGATAGAGATTATCATAGAGTGCTTTTCCTTCTCTTAGAAATTCAGGTGAAAAAATAATATTGTCAGTATCAAACTCTTTTTTGACCTTTTTGGTATATCCGACAGGCACAGTAGATTTAATTACCATTACTGCATTTGGATTTATGCTCAAAACATCACTGATTACGCTCTCTATCGATTTGGTATTGAAATAGTTTGTATCAGGGTCATAATCTGTAGGGGTAGCTATGATTACAAAATCGGCACCTTTATATGCTTCATTTTTGTCAATTGTAGCTCTGAAATTTAACTCTTTTTCTCTTAAAAAGAGTTCTACTTCTTTATCCTCTATAGGAGATATGCCATTATTTAGCATATCCACCTTTTCAGGTATGATATCGAGTGCTACTACTTCATTGTGTTGAGCCAAAAGTAAACCGTTTGATATACCTACATACCCGGTTCCGGCGATGGCTATTTTCATTATAATCCTTTTTCATTTGGAAATTGGGCATTTTAATATTATTGATTAGTGCCTTATTATTAAAATATTTATTATTTTATCGAAATAGAGGCTAATTGGATATAATCTCACATTCAAAATCATATATTAAAGGTGTATTGATGAGAGCTCTAATTAGTGTGAGTGACAAGAGTGGTGTTGTAGAGTTTGCTTCCGGACTGAAGAGTATAGGCTGGGAGATTATATCCACAGGAGGGACATACAAAAAACTCAAAGATGCAGGTTTGGAAGTGACTGAAATAGATGAAGTTACAAAATTCCCAGAGTGTTTTGAGGGCAGAGTAAAGACACTCAATCCCTATGTGCATGGTGGTATTTTACATAAAAGAGATGATGAAGCACATCTTAAAGAGGCAAAAGAGTTGGGAATTGAGGGGATAGATTTGGTATGTGTAAATCTCTATCCTTTTAAAGAGACAATAGAGAGGACTGATGATTTTGATGAGATTATAGAAAATATTGATATCGGTGGTCCCACTATGGTGCGTTCAGCCGCAAAAAATTTCAAAGATGTAATCATAGTCACAGACAGCGGTGATTATGACAGAGTGCTAGAAGCATTGAAAAGTGGTCAAGACAGTTATGAATTTAGAAGAGATTTGATGATAAAAGCTTTTGAGCATACTGCAAATTATGACTCTCTTATAGCCAATTATATGAATGGCAGATTTAATGGAGGATTTGGAGAGTATCAATTTATCAGCGGTAAGAGAGTCTTTAAGACCAGATACGGAGAGAATCCTCATCAAGATGGTGCTTTGTATGAATTTGACAGATTTTTCAGTGATAACTTCAAGCAGATTAAAGGTGAAGCAAGTTTTAACAATATGACAGACCTAAACGGTGCTGTCAAGATTGCTACTGCATTTGGCAAAGAGCCTGCTGTTTGTATCGTAAAACATGGCAATCCATGTGGTTTTGCCATAAAATCCAATCTTTTAGAGTCATATACCGAAGCTCTCAAATGTGACCCGGTTTCTGCTTTTGGTGGTGTAGTAGCCGTAAATGGTGTGGTAGATGAAGAGTTGGCAAAAAAGATGAATGAGATATTTTTAGAGGTGATTATTGCCGGAGGCTTTAGTAATGAAGCACTTGAAATATTTTCATCCAAAAAGAGACTCAAACTCTTTACTCAAGGTAGTGACTATCTAACTACTGCCGGAGATAAAGCTGACTTCAAGCATATTGAAGGTGGTTTTGTTTATCAAAATGCTGACTGTATATGTGATAATGAAGTAAAAAATGCCAAGCTTATGAGTCAAAGAGAGGCTACAAATCAGGAGATGAAAGACCTTGAAATTGCCTGGAAGGTAGCAGGAATGACAAAATCCAACTGTGTGGTATATGTTAAAGATTCAGCTATGGTAGCTGTGGGTATGGGTATGACTTCCCGTGTAGATGCGGCAAGATGTGCCTTGAAAAAAGCTGAAGAGATGGGATTGGATGTAAGCGGTTCAGCAATGGCTAGTGAAGCATTTTTCCCATTTAGAGACTCTATAGATGCAGCAGCGTCAGCCGGAGTCAAAGCTATAATAGAGCCAGGGGGCAGTATAAGAGATGATGAGGTGATAGAAGCTGCAAACGAGCATGGAATTTCACTCTACTTTACAGGTGTCAGACACTTCCTTCATTAATTCTATTATTTCATAGTAGGCGGGGTTAAACCCCGTAAATATCGTTCCTTTTTTCACATTAAACTACATTCAAAAAAGCTATTAATACCAATAACTGATATTGCAACTTCATTTTGCTATAATTTATCAACAATACAAAAGGAGTAGAATTATGGAGTGTTTTCAAGGTAAAGTAACAATAGAGGAGACAGGAGAAGTATTTGGGACAGGTTGGATACCACCTGCACCTGATTTGAGAGATTATACAGCTGAGCATGAAGATATAAAACCTATGCTCAAAGAGATAGGTATCAATCCAGGAGAGCCACTTCCTGGAAATATTCCAAGAAGAGTGGATTTGAGAAGATGGTGTTCACCTGTAGAGAGTCAAGGCTCTATAAATTCTTGTAGTGCTAATGCCGCTGCCGGTATTGTAGAGTATTATGAGAGAAAAGCTTTTAACAAATATATAGATGCTTCAAGACTCTTCATATATAAAGCTACAAGAAATCTGATGCAGGTTACCGGAGATACAGGAGCCAAATTGAGGACGACTATGGGAGCATTGGCTCTGACTGGCGTGGCACATGAAAAGTATTGGCCTTATGATGTCTCCAAAGTCAATGAAGAGCCTCCGGCATTTGTATATGCAGTAGCCCAGAATTATGAGGCACTCAAATATTTTTGTCATGACCCACTTGGAGCAAATGTTCCAAAGAGTCAATTGGTTCAGAGTCTGAAAAACTATATTGCACATCAAATTCCGTTTATGTTTGGATTTTACGGTTTTCCGTCTTTTCATTACGGAGATGCACCAGGTCATATTCCAATGCCTTGTCAAAATGAGAGTTACAGCTGGGCTCATGCTGTAATGGCAGTAGGATATGATGATGACAAAGTGATAAAAAATCTAAAGAGTTGCAAGAGGACAAGCCGTGGAGCCTTTTTGTTTAAAAACTCTTACGGCAGTAGATGGGGAGAGCATGGATATGGATGGATACCATATGACTATTTTCTATATGGTTTTGCCAAAGATTGCTGGTCAATGATAAGAATGGAATGGGTAGATAGTGGAGAGTTCGGACTTGTCTAAATCAGACCAAACTCTGCAAATATCTTAAATAACAGCAGGTTTAACAACCCTGCTGCAAATCCCGCCAAGATATCATCTAACATTACACCCAATCCACCTTTGAGATTTTTGTCTATCCAACCGATAGTGGAGGGTTTCCATATATCAAAGAGTCTGAAAAATATAAAACTTCCTGTCAATGCTATAACTTCTCCATATGGTATATTGTAATGTGTCAAACCATAGAGTGATATTACCATTGTCAGCCAGATACCTGCTGTCTCATCTATCACTATCCATGATTCATCATGTGAGTTATTTTTGTTTTCATACTTGTTTACCTCTATGATACCTATAATTGTAATAGCAAATGTCAGCATAAACAGGCTTTGTAGTCCCAAATAGTATATTATCAATATGCCCAATGGCATAGATGCCAGTGTTCCTACCGTGCCTGGTGCTTTTGGTGCATATCCACTGCCAAAAAAACTCAAAAACAGCATTTGCACAGAAAATTTGTTCATATATATCCTTTATGTGAGTGAACTTGTCTGATAGAGTTTCATCAATTTTTCATAAAACTGCTCATCGCTTTTTGTCTCCAACAGTCCGGAGCTTGGCATCAGAGAGTAGTATAGCTCTTGTAGATTTTCAAATCTGTTTGGAAAGAGAGCTGATATTATATTGGCAGATATCTCTTTGCGTACCAAAATTGTAGGAGGCAACAGACCGTTTTGAATCAGTGTCATTATAGATTGGGAGTGGTAGTGTATATGGTGGTGTTGCCCATGTGGACATGTCTGGGTACTGACTAGTGTCCGGCATGTATCACAATATACATACTCATCTACTGTAGTAATTTTGATATCTATTCCACTGAGTGTATCAAATATTGTATTTAGTCTGTTTTGGTCATAATAGAGTCCGAGTCCTGCGTGATTTTTGCCTATTACCAATTCACTGCACCCGTAATTTTTGGCAAGTATTGCATCTAATACCATCTCATTATATCCGGCAAATATATAACTGTTTTCAAATGGTATCACTACCACTTTGTTTCTGGGTAAAAAATTATCTATAAACAGATTGAGTGCATTGAGTCTGATATCATATCTCAATCCCTCTTCTGTAAAAGGTTTTCTAAGAAAAAGCACCATCAAATCAGCTTCACTGATACTTTGTCTAATCATTCTTTCATGAGCTCTGTTTATAGGATTTGCAGCCAACATCATAGATGATATCTTTTTGGCACCTGTTCGCCTAATCATCTCTTTGACTCTGTTTACAGTATCTTTAATGAGTGGATATTCAACTCTGTATGGACCACTGACTGCCCACTCTCCGAGTCTTGGCAGTGTATTTCTGACACCGGGGTGTGATGGGTCAGCGGTGCCGTAGATATTTAGTAGTCTCTCATGTGGATCTACAGTAAATATATCTTCTACTTTTAATTCACCTACGAGTCTGTTTTGAGATATCAAATCTACAGTTTCACCAATTTTTAGTGACTTTATTACTTCACTGTTTCTCTTTCCTGTGGGAGCCAGTATAAATGAAAACGGAAATGGAACACCTTTGTAGTGTTTTTCTTTATCTACCTTTTGGGCTGTTTCTTTGTCCATAAGAGCATCTACCGGAGAGAGCAGACCCTCTTGGACAAGAGCAAGTGTTGAGAGAGCTTCTGTATCTATAAAGAGAGCTTTATTTTTTCTTGAAGAGGTCATATTTTTTCCTTTTTTCCCATAGACTTTTGCGGGATATTCCAAGTCTTTTGCTCAATTCTGTATCTGGAAATTTGTATTGGAAATTTTTTACTATATATTTGACATACTCATCAATAGTCAAAATTTCATTTTGGTCATACAGTTTGTTTTCAGATTCTATAGTGATAGTTTTAAATGGAGTCTCTATGGAGCATGATGCATCTGTCAAGATAAATTTTTTATCTTTGAGCATTTCAAAAAGTTTTTCTATCTCACCCTTTTTCAGTTTTTCCAGATGGACTATATATGCTATCTTTTTGTTTGAGAGTTTGCTTATCTTTTTTTGCCAATCATCTCTTTGCAAAGATATATATGTGAGTGCATATTTGCTGTTTAGTGTCAATGCTATCTTGTCTGCCATTCTCAGATAGTTTGTGCGAATTACTACAGGAATTGGCAGTTTGAGAGGGTCAATATCACAATTTAGTTCAGCAAACAGCATAGAGATATAATCTTCATAAAAGTTGTTTTTCTCCTGAAGCTGTCTAAATTTATGATAATGCTCTATTTTCCTTACCAACTCTTCTATAATAAATGGTTTTACTATATAATCTTTGGCTCCTCTTTTTAGAGGCTCTCCTACAGTATCATTGTTGATATAATTGACCATCAATATAATATCTCTGTCTGCAAATTTCTCAATGAGTGGCATAAAGTTCTGTCCTGGCAGATTGGTTGATATGAGATATACATCTCCGTTACTGTTCATAGCCTCTTTTACTGAGCTGAATATCTCTGTCTCAAAGTGATATTCACTCAATTTTGATGCTATACTTTGGGCTAAATATAGCTCATTTTCTACAATAATTACTCTCATTTTTCAATTCCTTCTGACCAGTCATAATATTTTAGTGTAGCTACAGCGTGTACTGTTATACCCTCTTCTCTGCCGATAAAGCCCAATTCTTCTGAAGTAGTCGCTTTTATATTCATATATCTTGGTAATATATTCATTATCTTTGCCAGGTTTTTTCTCATATCTGTTTTATATGGGGAAATTTTTGGTTTTTGGGCAATGATTGTGATATCGCACTGCTCTATATCTAGACCCAGACTCTTTATTAGTCTGATTGTATCTTTGAGAAGTAAAGTGGAATCGGCATCTTTGTATCTCTCATCTGTATCAGGAAAATGCTCTCCAATATCCCCCATACCTGCTGCTCCAAGAATAGCATCTATCATAGCATGAATAGCGACATCTCCATCACTGTGAGCTTTAAATCCATAGCTACTTTCTATCTCTACTCCACACAGATACATCTTTTTATTCATTTCAAATTGATGTGTATCTATCCCAAATCCTGTAAATCTGCTACTTGATGGTTTTTTTAGACAGGGAAGCAGTTTGATATCATCTACAGTTGTGAGTTTTCTGGCTATATATGAACCCTCTACAAATTTGACAGAACCGCCTATTGAAGATATGGCTCCACTCTCATCGGTAAATTCACCGTTTTTAAGAGCATCTTTTAAAACTTCTGTTTTACTGAGTTGGGGTGTCTGTATGCTTTTGACCATGGAGCGTTCAAGCAGTCTGTCTCCTTCATACATTGTATCCACGGCACTGAGAGCAGGTACGATACAATCAGCTTCTCCTTTTTGGGAGATGACTCTTTTTATCATATCTTCATCTATACAGCATCTTGCTATATCATTTACCAAAACAAAAGGAGTATCCACAATATCAAGAGCATTGGATAAAGACTCCTGTCTGCTGTTACCTCCTGCTACAAATTTGTAGTCTGCAAAGAGTTTCATATACTCTATATCTGTTGGAGAAGATACGATGATTATATCTTTAAAGTTTGACAGTGAGCCAAATTTTTCAGCAGTCTTTTGCCACAGTGGAGTATCTCCCTGAAAAAGCCACTGCTTTTTTACCGGCAGTGCAAATCTACTCGATGAGCCTGCTGAAAGTAGTATCAATGTAGTATCGTTCATCAAATAATATGCCTTCATTATTATAATTTTATGTCACTATTTCACACATATAGAGCATAGTGTGAATTTTTGTAACGGAATTATACATAAAGTAGCTTATTTGATATAACTATAAGTAACAAGTTGGGCATTGGGCATTGGGCATTGGGCATTGGGCATTGGGCATTGGGCATTGGGCATTGGGCATTGGGCATTGGGCATTATTATTG
>WFNP01000073.1 GCA_015488535.1 Nitratifractor sp. | reverse complement strand
CTGTCATTCAACTTTTTAACTGTAAATTGTTTTAGTTCTTGGTGAACAGATAAAACTTTACCGAAGAAACTAAAAAAATATTCAAACCTTTACTCCTTTTGGATGTAAGGGTTTGATAATTTATTATACGAGGAGAGAAAGAATGAATATACTAATACTTACAATCGTGCTTATTTTGGCAATAGCATCACTTGTGAGTCATAAGAGTATGAGTGCCATGCTCTCATTTGCATCAATGATGTTATTACTGGGTATTTACTATATATCTTTGCACCTTCAACTACTCGGACTGTTTCAGATATTTGTATATACAGGTGGCGTTACTGTATTGATGCTTTTTGGATTGACAATTATCGGCTCTGATTTTCCGACAATATCACCAAAAAGCTCATCAGCCATAATATCTACTCTGCTTTTTGTATCTTTGAGTCTTCTATATTTTAGATACAAAGATTCAATTGTTCATCATAACAATATATCCCAAAATATATCGTTTAGCGAAACTTATGCCGATATTGTGCCGATATTTGCAATTATTGCCATAAGTCTGATTTACGCCTCTGTGGCAATGGCAGGTAAATTATCCAAAAGCAAAGGAGAGTAGATGAGTATAGTCGATATTGAGATGTTATTTGCATTTGCACTGTTTAGCATAGGTATTTATGGTGTAACATCAGGCAGAGATTTTTTGAAACTCTTCTTCTCACTGGAAATGATGTTAAATGCAGTTATTTTGATTTTGGCAATATCAGGGTCAAAATTTGGGATTTCAGATGCAATACCTCTGGCTTATATGATAATAGTCTTTGCTACACTCGAAGCAGCTGTCGGTGTATTGATATTTGCAGCTGCAAACAGAATGAGTGGAAAAGTCTCTCCTGATGATATTGGCAAGGAGAGAGTATGAATACACTTATTATAATTTTACTTACACTCCCTTTTGTATCGGCAATTATTGCATATATAGCAGGTCGCTCTAATCAAAAATACTCTTTTTGGATAGCTGAAATTACAGGTATTATACTGTTTGCAATCACTCTGATACTCTTTTTTAACTACTCAAAACCTTATTCAATAGATATTGAGTGGTTCAAATTCGCTAATATATCTATGCCTATGGGTATATATATAGATTCACTCTCTCTTGTAATGCTTCTGATTGCCACGGGACTTGGAGCCTTGGATATCCATTTTGCCCATGACTATATGCAAGATGACCCTCATAAACCCAGATACTATTCAGAAGTGCTGTTTTTTATAGGCGGTATGATACTGCTTGTAAGTGCTGCTGAGATGACAGGACTCTTTATGGGATGGGAGTTTATGGGAGTGGCAAGTTATCTGCTGATATCTTTTTGGCACCATCAAAAAGCTCCTGCTGATGCCGGTGTGAGTGCATTTTTGTTTACCCGTTTTGGAGATATATTTCTATTTGCGGCTATAGGGATACTTTTTTATGCCTCAAATACACTCAATTTAGAGCAACTAAATACTATGGCTGTAAGTGGCAAGATAGATAAAGATATACTCTTTGTTTCTGCACTCTTTATTTTTATAGCCGCAATAGGTAAATCTGGGCAGTTTCCTCTCTTTCCATGGCTGATGAGAGCTATGGAGGGTCCTACAACCGTATCAGCTCTCATTCACGGTGCTACGATGGTAAACAGCGGTATATATATAGTAGCCAGACTCTTTCATCTCTATACAGCAGCTGAAGCTTTGACAGTAGTAGCCACAATAGGTGCAATCAGTGCATTCTTGGGTGCTACAAGTGCCATCGTGCAATCAGAGATGAAAAAGGTATTGGCATACTCTACAATGTCACATCTTTCTATAGCCTTTGTAGGTTTGGGAGCCAGCTCTTTGGCAGCTGGTATGACACACCTGATTAATCATGCCATATTCAAAGCCCTTCTATTTCTAGGAGCAGGAGCTGTAATGCTCTCAGCTCATCATGTCAAAGATATGTGGAGATTGGGCAGTTTGGGTAAAAAGCTGATATGGATAGCTGTTTTTATGGGTATGGGTGTACTCTCTCTCAGTGGTGTGCCTCCATTTAGCGGATACTACTCCAAAGATGCTGTAATAGCTGCTGCCTGGCTCTCAAATGATACACAGGGAGCTATATCTATACTTGTTACAGTTGCCGGAGTATTATCCATTGTATATATAGGTAGATTATGGGTATTGATATTTGCAGGTAAAGCAAGAGATGAGAAGCTATACAAAGAGATAAAAAAACCTTCTCTGTTCTGGATAGTATTACCACTTGGAGTGATGGCTGTGCTTACTCTGATAATGGGCTTTTTCCAAGAATCCATTTCACACTTCATATCCGGTAATGATTTGCCTCATATGAAGTATCTTGGATACTATATGCTAAGTGCTGTTATACTCCTTGCTATTTTTGTATATCTATTTTATTACAGACGATTGGATATTACACAAAAACTCTATTCTCATCCATTTGTAAAAGGTTTGCATAATATTCTATTTAATGGTTGGTTTATAGAAAAAATTATACATTGGGGTGTATGGAATTTTATTGTAGAAGGTATTGCAAAAGCTTCATACTATTTCGATAGAAATATAGTGGACAGATTTATAAACTTCTCACTTCCTGCAAGTAGTTTTATAAATCATACATTAAACAGAGCAAAATCTCTCACCCCATCACAAGATTCTGCATATACAATAGCAGGAGTTATTGTTTTAATTGCTGTTATTGCCTTTGGAGGTATCAGATGAATCCTTTATATATGATATTTGGTCCCGTTGTCCTTGCTGCACTTGTAGGCATATTTTTCAAAGAGGATTTTTTAGTCAAGATTATATCTCTTGTATTGTTTGTATCCATGTTGATATGGTCTGTTTCCATGCTGGATACTGCGAGTATAAACAGTTTTTCTCTGCTTGGCACATATATTCACTGTAACTTAATTCCAATAGATTTGACTCTACAGGTAGATAGACTAAGTGCTGTTATGCTGATACTCACATTTTTATTGCTGATACTTGTTACACTCTCTAGCTGGAATATAAAAAGCTCTGCATATTTTGCCCTCCTTATTATGTTTGCCGGACCAATTACCGGAGTCTTTTTGAGTACCAATCTGATATGGTTTTTCATCTTTTGGGAATTGACTCTTATACCTATGTTTTTCCTTATAGGTATATGGGGAGCAGAAGGCAGGATATATGCCTCTATTAAATTTTTCTTATATACACACTTTGCATCTATGCTGATTTTATTAGCATTTTTCCTGATATACAAACAGAGTGGTATAATGGATATTTCAATGATAAAAGAGTCTATGTTGGCAACTCCTGCCCTGATTTGGTGGCTTATGTTTATCGGATTTGCCGTAAAGATGCCAATCTTTCCATTTCACACATGGCTTCCTGATGCACATGTTCAGGCACCTGCTCCTATATCTGTGCTACTTGCCGGAGTATTACTGAAGATGGGAGCTTATGCCATGATAAGATTTGCAATCATTATGATGCCCCAAACGGCTGAGAAATATTCGTATATAATTTTGATACTTGGACTTATCACACTGTTTTATGCAGGATTTAATGCTCTGTATGAGAGACATATCAAGAAGATGGTGGCATACAGCTCCATCTCACATATGGGATTGGTAGCTGTTGCCATATCTACTGTTACTTATGCCGGACTCAGTGCATCACTATTTGAAATGATAGCCCATGCACTGGTAATATCTCCTCTCTTTTTGATAGCAGGACTTTTACATGAAAGAACCGGTAGTTGGTATATGAAAGATATGGGCGGATTGATGCAAAAAGCACCATTTATATCCACTGTATTTGTATTAGCCTCACTTGCGGCTCTTGGATTGCCTGGCACTGTCGGATTTATAGGTGAATTGAGTATATTGATAGCCTCCATTCAAAAATATGGTTTATGGTTGGCTGTTATTGCTATAGGCTCAATTATTGGTGCAGGGTATCTCATCTGGACATTAAGAAGAGTCATATATGGTGAAATCTCAGATAGTGTCAAAACAAGCAATTTCAGAATATGCAAAACCAGAGTATTTGCACTCTTGATTTTTGCTCTTCTTATCATAATTTTTGGTCTGTTCCCGTCAATACTCTTTGACATTATAGACCCTGCATTTCAAGCATTCAATCATACAGGGGGTGCATTATGACAAATGCATTTATACTATTTTTAGTCTCAGCAATCGTTTCACCACTTCTATATCGTCAAGGAGTTCTCAAATTACTAGCTTTAGGTATGACTCTGCTTGCATTTGGATTTAGTAATACGGTTATAGGTTTGAGCGGTTTTGAAAATAATCCGGCTGTTACACTCTTTATACAGATACTATCTGCTGTAATTTTTGCTTTTATATTGCATGAAAGAGATGAGCATCTCATCACTCAGTCACTATTTTTGGCAGTAGTATCAATAGCTCTGCTTCAAAGTAGCACCCTTGTAACATTCATCATATCTTTTGAAGCATTGAGTCTGATATCTGTCATTATTACACTCGGATTCAACAACTCTACCCAGGCTCAAGGAGCTATAAGGATATTCATAGCAGGTGCTATAGCTACGGCAATTATGATGATAGGAGTCTCCTTTCTGTTACTCTCAGGTGCCAATTTAAATTCTGCTCTGCCCAAAAACAGAGATATTTTGACAATTACTGGAGTATTGATAATCTTTACAGCCTTATTTTATAAAATGACAATATTTCCTATGCACAACTGGGCAGTCAGCACTTATGCCAATATCTCATCAGACAGAGCAGCTCTTCTCTCAGGTGTGGCAAAGAGTGTATCAGTAGTTGCAATATTTAAATTTTTTGCTCCATATCTGACTAATATGTCAAATGAAATTCTGCTATCTATTGCAATTTTGGCCATTATCACTATGACAATTGGCAACTTTATGGCTCTGTTTAGAGAAAAACTATCATCAATACTTGCATACAGCTCCATTGCTCACAGTGGTTATATGCTCTTGGCTTTTGCATTTGTAAACAGCAAGTATGCTTCATCTGGTATTTTATATATGGCAATAGCCTATATCTTCATGCAGACAGCTTCATTTTTGATACTTGATATCCTGAAAAACAGACACAATATAGAGACTCTTACAGATATCAAAGGATTGAGCAGTTATTCACCGATACTATCTATGTTTTTCACTATTCAGCTTTTATCACTTGCGGGTATTCCACTATTAGCCGGTTTTATGGGCAAAGCAATTTTGTTTTATGCAGGTATAGATGTCGGTATGCTCACAGTAGTGCTGATTGCCCTGCTAAACTCTGCTCTGTCAGTTGCATATTATGCGTGGATTATCAAACATATCTATTTTGACAAAGCCCAGGAAGGCAGGAAAAAATATATAGACAAAAGTATATTTCTTTCTCAAATGATTTTACTTATAGGCACTATACTGTATGGTATATATGTATATAAAATTTTGAATGTCAGTATATTTTTGTTGCATTAAAAAACTGTAACCTAAGAGTGGGAGAAAAACCCACTCTTGTTATTCTAATTTTCAAAATATAAGATTAATTGTGCTATGGTATTTCTTGAATAAAGAGTTAAAATATAATTTACTAAACACAAAAAATTTATGGAGAAAGAATATGGCTAATATACTCAAAGCCTTCATTAATATTACACAAAACCCAATTATTAATTTAGTTGATTATTATCAAGGAAGAAACAGAATAAATAATAGTGGTAAGGCTTTAGAGATTTTTATACAAGATGTATTTGCTGAAACTTTAAATGAAAATGATGAAAATAGAAGATTAAAAAGATTAGAAGAGGTATTTTCATATCAAGGCAATCAAAACAATCCACCTGATTTAATTTTAAGAAATTCTGATGCGATAGAGGTTAAAAAATTACAATCTAAAAACTCAGCAATAGCTTTAAATAGTTCTTATCCAAAAGCAAAACTATATGCTTCTAATCCTATGATAACTAATGCTTGTAAAACTTGTGAAGATTGGGAGGAAAAAGATATTATATATGCTATTGGCTATACTAATGATAACTCTTTAAAATCATTATGGCTTATTTATGGAGATTGTTTTTGTGCAGATAAAGAGATTTATGAAAGAATTAAAAAGACTATTTCAGATGGTATAAACTCAATTCCTAATGTAGAATTTACTCCAACAAACGAGCTTGGTAAAGTAAAAAAAGTTGATCCTCTTGGCATTACCGATTTACGAATTAGAGGTATGTGGCATATTGAAAATCCAAATAAGATTTTTAATTATATTTATGAATTTGATGAAAAAGCCAAATTTCAACTAATATCTTTGATGAAGCTAGAGAAATATAATTCAATGCCTAAAGAAGATAAAGAGATTTTAGAACAACTTGAAAATATAAATATTCAAGATATAAAAATAAAAAATCCTAATAACCCAATTCAGTTAATAGATGCAAAATTGATTACTTTTAAGGTGCTATAATGGAAATAATTTCGTTATTTTCTGGAGCTGGTGGATTAGATTTAGGATTTGAAAAAGCTGGATTTCAAACAATTTGGGCAAATGAATACGACAAAGAGATATGGGAAACCTTTGAAAAAAATTTTCCAGATACTTTTTTAGATAGAAGAAGCATTAAAGATATTCCATCAAGTGAAATTCCAGATGCTATAGG
>WFNP01000072.1 GCA_015488535.1 Nitratifractor sp. | reverse complement strand
ATATTATCAGTTGATGATAGATTTTATAATTCTATTGAAAAAGAATTTAGTGAATTTTATGATAGATATTTTGAAAATGATTCAGATATTGAAAAATATTGTAAAGAAAAAAATATTCCAATGGAAATTATAGATCAAAATATATTAGGAGAAAATCAATGAATGAAAAATTTAAAGAGCATATGCGTCAAAAACTTGACCCATTTTCATATCATGTATGTTGTGAGCAGGGGACTGAACCAGCATTTATGAATGAGTATTGGGATAATAAAGATGATGGGATATATTTGTGCAAATGCTGTGAAAAAGAGTTGTTTGACAGTAAAGACAAATTTGATTCTGGCACCGGTTGGCCTAGTTTTACAAGAGCGGTGAGCAAAGATGCAGTAAGTTGTCATATAGATAAATCTTATGGAATGATACGCACAGAAGTTAGATGCGCAAATTGTGGATGCCATTTGGGTCATCTATTTCCAGATGGTCCGGCACCTACTGGTGAGAGGTATTGTATAAATTCTGCATCATTGAAGTTTGTTAAACGATAAAATTAAAAATATTAAAATCAAAATAGGTAGTAGAGGACTCAAGAGAGTCCTCTTTTAAATTAGCAACTGTATGTGCTGATAAATTCGTATGGAGTTGGTCTTCCTTCATCTGGAATGATTTGAGTTTCAAATTTATAATCCATATAAGTTTTGATGAAATCTTCAGTCATTACAGCTTTTAGGAATTCATTATCTTCTCCTACTGCTTCAACTGCTTCTCTTAGAGTATGAGGCATCTGCTTGATACCTTTTTCAGCAATCTCTTCTTGAGTAAGCTCAAACAAATCTATATCCATTGGACCAGTTGGCTCATATTTATTTGCAATACCATCAAGTCCAGCTAATAATAGTGCTGTAAATGCAAGGTATGGGCAAGAGCTGCTATCTGGGAATCTTGTCTCAATTCTTGTTGATTTCTCATTTCCACCATATGGGATACGGATAGAAGCTGATCTGTTTTGGCTTGAATATGTCAAGATTGACGGAGCTTCAAATCCAGGAATAAGTCTCTTATAAGAGTTGGTTGTAGCGTTTGTAAATGCAGCTACTGTATGAGCATGTTTAAGCACTCCACCCATATACCATCTGGCTATATCACTGAGGTTACCATATTCACCATCTGTGTAGAATAGGTTTTTACCATCTTTCCAGATAGATTGATGCACATGCATACCATTACCATTATCACCATATAGAGGCTTAGGCATAAATGTAGCTGTTTTACCATTTAGGTGAGCTACCATCTTAACTACATACTTATACTTTTGAACATTATCAGCAGCTTCTACAAGTGTGCCAAATTTTACACCAATTTCAGCTTGAGCTTGAGCAACTTCGTGGTGATGTAATACTACTTCCAAGCCAATCTCTTGCATAATCTGCACCATCTCAGCTCTCATATCAACAGTAGAGTCAGTTGGCATTACAGGGAAATATCCACCTTTTGTTCGAGGTCTGTGTCCGATATTTACATAATCTTCACTCAAAGAGCCATCAGCCCACTCACCCTCATCTGAATCTACCATATAACTGGCTTCATTGATATTATCTTTGAATACTACATTATCAAAGATAAAGAATTCATTTTCTGGTCCAAAGTATGCTACATCACCTACACCGCTGTTTTTAAGATGCTCTAATGCTTTTTTAGCGATTGATCTAGGACATTTTGCATATAAATCACCTTCATAAATGTCATAAACATCACAGAATACTATAATTGTAGGGTCTGCTGTGAAAGGATCCAAAAATGCAGTAGGTACATCTGGCTTAAGTATCATATCAGATTTGTTAATTGGCTGCCAAGCATCGATTGAAGAGCCGTCAAATGGAAGACCATTTTCAAGCATATCAGCATCCAATGCATTTAGACAATATGTAATATGATGCCAAGCACCTTTGATATCTGTAAATCTAAAATCTACAAACTCTACCTCATTCTCTTTACAAAAAGAGAAAAACTCATCTATGTTATTTACAAATTTACCCATTAAATATCCTCCTGATATTGATTGAACACTATATTATAGCCACTCATTATCTATTTAAAGATTGAAAAGCTGATTATTTTTTGAGCATATTAAAACTAGTAACGAAATGACACTCTTAATTATATATCTATCTCTTGTATCTGTCTGTTCTTGAATATTACAGCTTTTTTGTATCCTGCCTCTTTTGCCATTTTATAAGCTTCATCTCTACCATATCCTACCTGTGTAGGCGAGTGTGCATCTGAGCCAAATGTAATTGGTATATCTCTTTGTTTTGCCATTTTTAGTAATGCCAGTGACGGATAAGCTTCTCCAATAGGTTTTCTAAATCCGGCAGAGTTTATCTCTATTGCCATACCCGATTTGGCAATCTCATCCAAGGCATTTGAAGCGATATCTTTTATATCTTTTTTTGGCATAAATTTAAATACTTTGATAAGGTCCAAATGTCCTACTATATCAAACAGTTTATCTTTCGCCATCTGCTCAATAGCATCAAAATATTTTTGCCAAATCTCATCTATATCCATCTGCTCATATTTACCGATAAACTCCGGATTGTCAAATCCCCAGCCATCTATAAAATGGACTGAGCCTATAAGATAATCTACATTTGCATTTAATACTCTGCTGTCCATATAGCCCGGCAGATAATCCACCTCATATCCAAGCCTTATATCTATGCTATCTTTAAATCTGTTTTTCAGTTCAATTACTTCACTCTCATATCTGCTCATATCCTCAAAGCTCATTCTGTATTTTTTATCAAAATCCATAGGGGCGTGGTCTGAAAAGCCATAAATTTGGACTCCTTGAGATATCGCCTGTTCAATATATTCGCTCATTGAGCCTTCTGCGTGATTACAGAGTGTTGTATGGTTATGTAAATCTATAAGCATTTATAGTCTCTCTAATACTGCTATACCCATAATATCAAGTGATAATTTAATTGTATTTGCCACCACACTGGCTAATGCCAAACGGCTCTTTTTGATATCTTCATCAATACCATCTTTTAAGATAGGATTATTCTCATAAAACTTCATAAAAAGTGTAGTCAAATCATATAGATATGATGCTATATAGTGGGGTTTGGCATCTTTTGCAGTAGTTATTAATATATCTTCAAGTTGTAAAAGTTTCAGTGCCAATCTTCTTTCCAACTCATCGCCTATTTTAATATCTCCCAAGACTCTTTCACTTTTTCTTAGAATTGATTGTATTCTTGCGTAAGCGTATTGTTGATATAGCGATGTATTCCCGTCAAGACTCAACATTTTATCCCAGTCAAATATATAATTTGATTCTCTGTTTATGGATAAATCAGAGTATTTTACTGCTCCAATGCCGACAATTTCAGCTACTTTTTCAAGCTCATTTTCATTAAAAGTATCTCTTCTTGTGATAGATTTTTTGGCTCTTTGGACTGCTTCATCAAGCAAATCAATCAATTTCACTGTTCCACCGTCTCTGGTTTTAAACGGTTTGCCACTCTTATCTAGCATCATACCAAATGATATATGCTCCAAGATTGTATCTTCTGGTGCAAAATCGGCTTTTTTGGCTACTTCAAAAACCTGCTTGAAATGCTCAGATTGTCTGGCATCTACCACATAAGATACCCTTTTTGCTTTTAACTTCTGGCATCTGAACTTAATTGCTGCCAAATCGGTAGTAGCATACAGATATCCACCATCACTCTTTTGCACTATCAGTGGATTTGGACTATCTTCCAAAAATACACATTTTGCACCTTGACTTGTTTGAAGCAATCCTTTGTCTTCCAACTCTTTTATTATATTTGCCAAATCATCATTATAACTACTCTCAGCCTTGACATCATCTCTTGTAAGATTTACACCAAGTTTGCTATAAACCTCTTCACAATGTCCCAAAGATTTATCTATGAAATTCTCCCAAAGCTCCAGGCAGTGTATATCTCCACCTTGTAGTTTGACTACATATTCTCTTGATTTTGTAGCAAATGCTTCATCTTCATCAAATCTCTTTTTGGCATCTTTGTAAAACTGCTCCAAATCTTTTAAGCTTCCCTCAGAGCCTTTGCCAAGCTCTTCAAGATATGCTATTAGCATACCAAACTGTGTTCCCCAGTCTCCTATATGATTTTGTCTGATTACATCATCACCCAAAAATGTAAATAGATTAGCCAGTGTATCACCTATAATAGTAGAGCGAAGATGTCCCACATGCATCTGTTTTGCCATATTGGGACCGGAATAATCTACCACCACTTTTATAGGATTGCTTTTTTTTGCTATTCCCAATCTATCATCATCTTTTATCTCATCAACTCTTTTTGCTATCCACTTTGAAGAGATAGTAATATTTATAAATCCAGGACCTGCAATTTCAAGTTTTTCTATCATATCACTATTGGGAATATTGGCTACGATATCTTGAGCTATATCTCGTGGTTTCTTTTTTAAAATCTTAGCCAATCCCATAGCTCCATTGTATTGATAATCACCAAACTCCGGTTTACCGGCTTCTACTACCTGAATATTACTATCTGTGACATTTATAGCATTAAGTGCATCTGCTATTAGGCTGTTTAACTGCTCTTTTATCTTCATATAATTATCCTATTGTAAGTTTTGGAATCTGTTTTAGGGGAGGAGTGAATAAAAATAGTTTAATCACTCCAGTATTTTTTAGTCAGTAAATTTAAAAGATTAAGAAGCTTTAGTCTCTTTGCTTTCGCTAGAAGATACCTTGTTTCCTTCTTTATTTTCTATCTCTTTCTTGGCTTCAGCAGTAGTAGTCTCCTCATCTTCATTCATAGCTTTTTTGAAATCTTTGATTCCTTTTCCCAAACCTTTTGCCAACTCCGGAATTTTTTTTGAACCAAAAAGTAATACTACAATAGCTAAAACTACCAACAACTCTGGCATACTTGGCATACCCATTATCTGCTCCTAATATATAATTACCACTTCAAAGCGGTTGATTTCGTGCTATTATACTAAAAAAGATTGGTATCTTGGTTATTTTTGAGAGGTGGATTTTTATGACAGGCAAAATTGTTTTGCTTATGTTGCTATCAATATTATTGCTATTGTTTGATTTTAAACGAAAAAGAGATAAACAAAAGAGTATAAGAGCATCACTCCTGTTTTTATATACATTTACAATTTTTTATGCAGGTATGATAACACGCTCTATCCCTCCTCTGTTTGCTGTGCATATATTGGTGATATTGCTATCTTGGGGAGCTACAGTGCTGTATATCATCAGAGATAAACTCTATCTATGGATATATGCTTTGCCACTTCTTAATATAGCTTTGGTATTTGCTTTAAACTTTTTGGAAGGGGCAAGATATAATTAATCTTGCTTCTCTTTTCCGAGTGAGGATAAAAACTCTTCCAAATCATATCTCCTTCTGTATGCCGGAGTCATGATATGCACCAGTATATCACCCATATCCACTACTATCCAATCATCACTCTCATCTGAAGATATGAACTCTTCTCCCAAAGGTTTGAGAATCTCTTTCATATAGTCATATAATGCAGAAGTGTGTTTGCCTCCCATTGAATCGGCAATGATTACCTCTTTTACAATATAATCCGTATCTCTTAAATCAAATACCTCAATATTTTCAGCCTTTTTCTCATCAAGCAGTTTTACAATTCTTTCTACTCTCTCATCTATTGTAATAGACATATATATCCTTTTTATATTCCATAAATTTCTTTTACTTCATCTACTATTTTATCATCTACAAACTCCAATCCTCTGCCTGCTCTAATCTCACTTGAGCTAATTGGAGTATCTGTTTCAATGATTTTAAAAGAGCGAAGTGAAGTTGTAACTATATCATATCCTCGCCTTTTGGCAATTATCCACTCTATACTCTGATTTAATTTATCAAAATCTTTCCATTTATCTATTGATTTGAGATTGTCTGCTCCTATTATAATATGAGATATTGGATATTCTTTATTCAGAGCTTCAAAAGTCTCTATTGTATATACAGCTCTTTTTTTTGAGACTTCAAAATCACTTATTTTTACTCTACTGATATCTGAAAATACTTTTTTTGTCCACTCTAAGCGTTTTTCAGACGGAGAGTGAAAATTATCTTTAAATGGATTTAGCCATGAAGGGACTACAATAATTTTATCAATTGAGGGCAAAGAGAGAACTTTTGTAATCACCTCTTTGTGTCCTAAATGTGGAGGGTCAAAACTGCCTCCGTATATAGCTGTATGGGTATCGTTTCTGCCCATTAAGAATGCTCCTGTATCTCTTATAGCTTATATTCAGCCATTTTGGATATTTGCTTGAGTAAAATATAAGAACAATATTAACATAAATTATAGAAGCCCCGCTTCAATGAGGAGAAGGATAGTATATGCTAAATACAATCAGAGATTTGGATATTGATGGTAAAACGGTATTTATCAGATGTGATTTTAATGTGCCAATAGATGAATTTGGAAATATTACAGATGATAGAAGAATAAGAGCAGCACTACAAACAATAAGATACTGTATAGACAGAGAGTGCAAGGTGGTTTTGGCTTCTCACTTCTCAAGACCCAAAGCGGGAGTATTTGATGAAAAGTATAGTCTGTATCCTGTATATAAGAGATTGGATAATCTGTTAAAAATAAAGCAGGAGTTATATTTTGATGATTCCAAAAGTGGTGAAGTGGTTTCATCAAAAGCCAAAGAGTTATTTGAGAAATTAGAGCCAAGAGAGGTGCTTTTGCTTGAAAATCTGAGATTTGATGCAAGAGAGACAAAAGATGATATGGATTTTGCCAAAGAGTTGTCACAATTTGGTGAAATTTATATAAATGATGCTTTTGGAGCATGCCATAGAAAACACGCTTCAATCCATGCAATTACAAAATTTTATGATCAGGAGCATAAAGCAGCAGGATTTTTACTGGCAAAAGAGGTAAATTTCTTCTCCAAAGTGCTTGAGCATCCGTCAAGACCTTTTATAGCTGTGGTAGGCGGTAGTAAAGTCTCCGGTAAATTGGAAGCACTCAATAAATTGATTGAGAAGGTAGATAAAATTATTATCGGTGGAGGTATGGCTTTTACATTCCTAAAAGCTATGGGTTATGAAGTGGGTAACTCTCTTGTTGAAGAGGATTTGATTGAAGAGGCTCTGCATATCATGGAGAAGGCTCAAAAAAATGGTATTAAATTTTATCTGCCTGTAGATGTGGTAGTAGCCCCTGAGTTTAGTGAGCATACTACCGTGAAATATCTGCCAACGCAGGAGATACCAAAAGAGTGGATGGGACTTGATATCGGTCCTGCTACTACAAGACTCTTTAGAGAAGCACTAAATGATGCCCATACTATTATATGGAATGGACCAATGGGTGTGTATGAGATGGATAAATTTGCAAAAGGCTCCATAAAGATGTCTCACTATATAGCTGAAACTCATGCTACTACAATAGTAGGTGGTGGTGATACTGCTGATGTGGCTCAAAGAGCGGGAGATGTAGATGAGATGACATTTGTCAGTACCGGTGGAGGAGCAAGTTTGAAGCTAATTGAGGGTGAAGAACTCCCCGGTATTACAGCTTTGCAGGAGTAGTGATGATATTTGCTGCAAATTTTAAAATGAATCATACAAGAGCTTCTACACAGCAGTATCTAAACTCTTTACAAAAGGGATTAGACAGTAGAGATATGCAAGATGATGAGGTGTTTGTATTTCCTCCCTCTACGGCTTTGTGCAGTTGGAATGGCTCTATTACAATAGGTGCTCAAAATGCCTATTATCAAATAAATGGAGCTTATACAGGTGAAATTGGTCTTGAGCAGTTGCAAGAGTTTGATATTGATACAATATTGATAGGTCATAGTGAACGACGCTCTATACTTGGAGAGTCTCAAGAGTTTGTATCTAAAAAATTTCAATGGTTTAAAGAGCATAATTTTCGTATTATTTACTGTATAGGTGAGCCTCTTGAATTAAGAGAAAAAGGAGATGAAGCAGTAGCTCAGTTTCTATGGGAGCAGTTTAATGGTATCGATATAAATTATGACAGATTGATTGTAGCTTATGAGCCGGTATGGGCTATTGGCACAGGACTAAGTGCTAAGAGTGAGCAGATAGCTAATACCCACAGGGAGCTTAGAAAAAAAATCTCTTCACCTATACTTTATGGTGGCAGTGTCAAGCCTGAAAATGTAAAAGAGATACTATCTATTGAAAATGTAGATGGTGTATTGGTAGGCTCTGCATCACTTAAAGCTGATAGCTTTTTAGAGATGATAGATAAAGCCAAATAGTGTCTTGATGAAAAAAGATATTACTACCAAAGATACTATCAAAACCATAGCAGAGGATATAGCCAAATATATCCTCAATTTAGATATAAGTGATATCCAATTTGTAGATAAAGAGCTTCAAAGAGTAGAAAAACGAGAAGCTGATATTGTAGCAAAATGCAATATAAATGGTAACTTGGAAATATTACATATAGAGATACAAAACAATAATGACTCTAAAATGCCTCTTAGAATGATGAGATATTACAGTGATATAAAAACAATCTATCCAAAACTGCCAATCAGACAATATTTGATATATATAGGAAAAGATAAATGTTATATAAAAAGGTGTATAAAAGATACTAATATAGAGTTTTGTTATAATCTGATAGATATGCATACAATAGATTGTGAAAAATTTTTGCAAATGGATACACCGGATGCCTTGGTCTTATCTATATTGTGTGATTTTAAAGGCAAAGATGAAAAAGAGGTAATTAAATATATTATCTCTCGACTCAAAGAGCTTACAGGTGAGAATGAGCATAATTTAGAAAAGTATATGATTATATTAGATACTCTATCAACTAATAGAAATTTGCAAGATATGATAAAGGAGGTACAACAGATGTTGAGAAATACTAAACTAGAAGATTTACCAACTTATCAACTAATGTTGGAAAGAGGCATTGAAAGAGGCATTGAAAAAGGTATAGAAAAAGGCATAGAAAAAGGTATAGAAAAAGGCATTGAAAGAGGTAGAAAAGAGGGTATTGAAGAGGAGAAATTTAGAAGTATGTCTATAATGGTAAATAAATTTGGTTTGCCTCTTGAACAGGTGGCCAATGAGTTTGGAGTAAGTGTTCAAAAATTAAAAGATTATTTAAATAGTTGATGTTTCGTTTGATAATTTCTAAGATATCTTATCTTATGGCAATGCTTTTACTTATCTCTTTGATAGGATTTATTGCCATACACGCAGCACCCAATAGCTTTTTTGCCGGTGGAGGGCTAAATCCCAATATGACACCGGAAGCTATAGCTCATCTAAAAGCTGTATATGGTCTGGATAAGCCTCTTTTTATACAATATATTGATTGGCTGAAATCTATTTTGAGATTTGATTTTGGTATATCATTTGCAAGTGGAAATAGTGTATCTTCTGAGATAGCCTCTAGAATAGGTATAACTTTGGGTATGAATATTACAGCTATGGTATTGATATTTTCTCTCTCTTTGAGATATGGAATCAAAAGTGCATTAAAGGGTGGAGATTATGAAAAGGGTATCAAGCAGATATCTTTAATCAGTTATGCTACACCCTCATTCTATTTGGCACTACTACTTATACTCATATTTAGTCTAAAGCTCCAACTCTTTCCAATTACAGGTATAGAGTCTCTTGAGCCAAAAGAGGGATTTGCAAAGTGCTTTGATATTGCCTGGCATATGGTATTGCCAATTGGTGTAATGGTATTTACCGGATTTGGCTCACTGCTTTTATATATTCGCTCTTTGACAAAGGATATTTTAAAGAGTGATTATATATTTTTTGCAAGAGCCAGGGGATTGGATGATAGAGTAATTGTAAAAAGATATATTATTCCAAATCTAATGCCTTTTATTGTTACTATATTGGGATTGTCACTGCCAGGATTATTGGGCGGAAGTGTAATTATTGAGCAGATATTTTCAATAGACGGTATGGGAATGCTGTTTTATCAGAGTGCATTAGCCCGAGATTATCCTGTAATTATGGGTATTATGATAATTGGTGCATTTCTTACACTATTAGGCAATATGGTAGCTGATTTGATACTAATCAAAATTGACCCATATCGGAAGAGATAGAGTTTAACTCTTGGGTCTAATCCTCACCTTGTTTGCACCAAACAGCTCTATAGCTTCTTTTACCATAGGCTCTTGTAATAGCGTAGAAGGGTCTTTCTCTTTGGATGCTTCACTACTGCCTGTATCGGGATTCATACAGCTTGAGGGTAACTCTTGAGCCTCTATTGTGCTTGATGTTACAGCATTTTGTGGCAGGTTGCACTCACTACTGTTTTTTATCTGCTTGTTAGCAGTTTGATTGATGGATTTTTTTTTATCCTCCTGAGTATTGTTACTCTCTTTTTCTGTTTTTATTTTTGTATCCAGTCCAAAAATTTCCTGGACAAACATTCTGATAATACTCCATCTGTTTATCAAAAAATTTCTATCTTCTCCCTGGGCTTTGGATATCCAAATAAGCTCACTGTTTTCAAAGGATTTAAAAGTAATATTCTTTTTAAATATATCTCCTAGTTCATACTCTCTGTCATAGAGTTTTTCAATCAGAGTATTAAATTTCAATTGAGTATTTGAAGTTTGCGGAGTCTTTTCTTCTTTTTGCACTTGTGTTGTATTTGATGGTTTCTGTTTTTGGGGAGTTTTGATTTTAGGCTGAGGAGATAAAACAGTTACTCCTTTGTTAGACTCCAGCTCTTTTTTAAGCATATCTATTGTTTCATCTATATCTCTGATTGAGAGAGCTTCTGTCATCTTCAAGAGTGTCAAAGTCAATACAAATTCACTCTCACTGCCTATCTGTAGTAAGCTTTTTGCATCTGCCAATACTCTAAAAAATCTATCCATTATAAGAGGTGTAAATCTGTTATCACCTTCAAGCAACATACTTTTAAGACGCATAGTCAATTCATCTATTATCATCTCTGCTTCATATTCGGCAGATGATGAGACAAAATTTAATATCTCTTGTCTGTTTTTATCAGAGATTGCATCTAACAAATTGTCCAGTTGGCCAGGGTCGATAATACCCAGCATTGTAGTAACTGTAATCAAATCTATTTTATCTTTTGCATATACAATGGCCTGATCAAGCAGAGTAAGAGAGTCTCTTAAACTTCCCGCTCCGGCTCTTGCAATGATATCTATAGCTTCAGATTCATACTCTATATTTTCAAGATTTAAAATATGCTCCAGATGTTTGGATACGATTCTTTGGGGTATTTTTTTAAATCTGAAGTGTTGAGTCCTTGATAAAATGGTAGCAGGTACCTTTAGCGGGTCTGTGGTGGCTAAGACAAATTTCACAAAATCAGGAGGCTCTTCAAGAGTTTTAAGAAGAGCATTAAAAGCTTGAGTAGTCAGCATATGCACTTCATCTATAATAAATATTTTATATCTTCCGCTTGATGGCTTATATTTGGTATGCTCAATTAAATCTTTTATATCATCTATACCTCTGTTACTTGCAGCATCCATCTCTATAATATCCATATGGCGGTTTTCATTTGCCATTTTGCAATTGATACACTCCTCACAAGGTTTGGATGTAGGACCATTGTCACATAACAGAGCCTTTGCAAATATCCTGGCAGTAGAAGTCTTACCACTTCCTCTAAGCCCGGAGAATAGATAAGCATGGGATAGTCTGTTTCCATCTAGTGCTTGAGCAAGAGTCAAAGATACAGTATCCTGACCTACAAGGTCATCAAATGATTTGGGGCGATATTTTCTCGCTAACGCTAATGCCAAATCTAATCCTTTTTGATAATATTGCTTTTATTGTATTAGATTTTTGCTTTGAATGGAGATATTAATAAAATTATCGATAATCAACAATTGGATATAATCATTTTCAAATAGATTATAAACGGAGTAGTATAGTGGAATATAATCCTTTGGATATAGAGAAAAAATGGCAAAAGAGATGGGAAGAGGAGAAGGCATTTGAGCCTTTTGAAGATGAAAGCAGAGAGAAAAAATATATTCTTAGTATGTTCCCATATCCAAGTGGCAGGATACATATGGGGCATGTGCGTAACTACAGTATAGGTGATGCACTTGCAAGATATTATCGTAAGCAGGGGTTTAATGTTTTGCATCCGATAGGTTGGGATGCTTTTGGAATGCCGGCTGAAAATGCAGCAATCAAAAACAGACTACACCCTAAAAACTGGACTTATGACAATATAGATTATATGAGAAAAGAGTTATCATCTCTTGGATTATCTTTTTCAAAAGATAGAGAGTTTGCAACTTGCGACCCACTCTATACAAAATGGGAGCAGGAGTTTATTATTAAAATGTTTGACAGTGGGCTTTTGTATAGAGAAAACAATAGCGTAAATTGGTGTGAAAGTTGTCATACTGTACTTGCTAATGAGCAGGTAGAAGATGGGTGCTGTTGGAGATGTGATAATCCTGTAATCCAAAAACAGATGCCAGGATACTATCTGGATATATTAAGATATGCCGAAGAGTTACTAGATGATTTAAAACTCTTAGAGGGTAAATGGCCTCATCAGGTAATTACTATGCAGCGTAACTGGATAGGTCGCTCAGAAGGGTTGGAGTTTAAGTTTGAGCTTAGTGATGAGAGTAAAAAACTTCTTGATAATAATTTTGACGGATATGAAGTATTCACAACTCGACCAGATACAATATTTGGAGTAACATACTCAGCTCTTGCACCGGAGCATAAAATAGTGGAGTATATGCTTGAAAATAATCTTTTGCCGGAAGATACGGTAAAAGCTTTGGAAAAAATCAGAAATATGAGTGAAAGAGACAGAGCTCAGGCTGATAAGGAGGGGTATCCTCTTGGAATTAGTGTAATTCATCCACTTACAGGCAAAGATATTCCGGTTTGGACAGCCAATTTTGTATTGGCAAGTTATGGTGGAGGTGCTGTAATGGCAGTTCCTGCTCATGATGAGAGGGATTTTGAGTTTGCTACTAAATACAATCTACCAATTATCAGAGTCATAGAGGGTGGAGAAACTTTACCATATACAGGTGATGGCAAATTGATAGATAGCGGTGTATTCAGTGGCAAAGATAATAATCAAGCCAAAAAAGAGATTATTGCCTTTTTTGAAGCTGAAAGATTGGGTAAAAAGCAAATCAATTTCAAGCTTAGAAACTGGGGAGTAAATAGACAAAGATATTGGGGTGCTCCTATTCCACTTGTGCATTGTCCAGAGTGTGGGCTTGTAGCTGAAAAGATAGAAAATCTTCCTATTACTCTACCAGATGATGTAGAAATTACTGGAGAAGGCAATCCTCTTGAAAATCATCCAACTTGGAAATATTGCAAATGTCCAAATTGTGGAGCAGATGCAATTAGGGAGACTGATACACTTGATACATTTGTGCAGAGTAGTTGGTATCAATTCAGATATGCAGTCAATCCCAAAAAGTGGGAAGAGATAGGAATAGATAAAGATGCTTCAAAATATTGGCTACCCGTAGATCAATATATTGGTGGAATAGAACACGCTATCTTACACCTCTTGTATGCAAGATTTTTCACAAAAGCTCTCAGAGATTTGGGATATCACAATATTAATGAGCCTTTTGAGAGATTGCTTACTCAAGGAATGGTGCTAAAAGATGGTGCAAAGATGAGTAAATCCAAAGGTAATACTGTCGATCCTGATGAAATAATAAAGAAGTATGGAGCAGATACAGCGAGACTCTTTATACTTTTTGCAGCACCTCCACAAAAAGAGCTTGAATGGAATGATAGTGCAGTTGAAGGGGCTTATAGATTCCTCAAAAAGTTGGCTTCAAAGAGTGAAAAGGTTAAATATGATTATCTTCCGGAAATTGAGCATAGCTCACTGAGCAAAGAGGCAAAAGAGGCAAGAGCAAAAGTGTATGAAGCACTCAAAAGGGGTGAAGATGTATATACCAAAAGTTTTGCCTTTAATACCCTAATAGCAGGTGTAATGGAGGCACTGAATGCTCTTGATAAGCAAGATGATGATAAAGTCTGGAGTGAGGGAATCTATATACTGCTTCATCTTTTGGAGCCAATTGTGCCTCATATAGCCTCAGAGATGAGTGATAAACTTTTTGGTATGAAAAACTTAAAAGATAAAATTGAAATCAAAGATGAGGTATTTGTAAAAGACTCCATCACTTATGCTGTCAGTATCAATGGTAAAAGACGAAGTGAAATAGAGGTTATGGCTGATGCAAGTAAAGAAGAGATACTTAAAGTGGCAAAAGATAGAGGTGCCAAATGGCTTGATGGTATGGAGATTGTCAAAGAGATAGTAGTTCCAAATAAGTTGGTCAATTTTGTAATAAAACCAAAATAATCTAAAAGGGGCGGTGTAGTGAAGCGAAGAGAGTTTTTAATTTCAGCGATGCAGTTTGCACCGCTTCTGATAATTGGAGGATGTGGATATAAGCCGATATCTCAATATAGCAGTGATATATTGGGAGATAAAGTATTTGTAGATGTAAAAATAGATGCGGTGGAGCCGGATAACGGGGTCTTTTTAAAAGAAGAGATTATGAGGACTCTTCGCACAAGGCTTGATACCCAGGTGGTATCCAATAAAAAAGAGGCCGATTCTGTTATACTAGTCCCTAAATATCACTTCTCTTACTCTGCTTTAAATTATGATAATAACGGATATGTAATCAGATACAGAGTCCATACAGATATTACATTTGATATTATCACCAAAAAAGGCAAATATCATAAAGTAATTCATATAGATGAAGATGTAGGAATTAAAGCCAGTTCTTTAACCTCTTCAATCGCAAGAGATACCGCCATTCATTACAGTATCAAAAAGGCTATGGATAAACTGATAGCATTTATCTCTCAAAAAGGATATCTCAATTGATACCATCTTTTAAAGATTTTATAGATAAAAAGAGTCTCTACTACAAAGAGATAGATACAAATATAATAAAAAAGGCATACTCTTTAATATCAAATCATATCTCTTCACCTAATGCAATTCATCTAATAGGAACAAACGGCAAAGGAAGCACAGGCAGAGCAATAGCCCATTTGGCATACAAAAGTGGCAAAAGAGTAGCTCATTACAGCTCTCCTCATATATTACAATTTAATGAAAGATTGTGGATAGATGGCAGTAATGCCAGTGATACACAGATACAAGAGGCTCACAAAAAATTATATACTCTACTGAGTGAAGATATCAGAGAAAAATTGAGCTACTTTGAATATACCACACTTTTGGCTTTTGTTCTGTTTCAAGATTGTGATTTAATAGTTTTGGAAGCTGGACTTGGTGGAGAGTTTGATGCCACAACTCTATATAAAAACAGAGTGCTGACAGTTGTAACTCCTATCGGTATAGACCATCAGGCGTTTTTGGGAGAGACTATTAAAGATATTGCATCTACCAAACTAAGAGCTATGAGTAAAAGAGTAGTGCTATCTGCTCAAATTCATCAAGAGGTTTATCAAATTGCCAAAGATATAGCTAAGTTACAAGATTCTATTATTGAAAATATAGATATCGATAGATATTTAAACAGTTCTGATTTCAAACAGATAATGGAGCAAAAGGGTTATCCCAAATATCTGCAAACAAATATATCTGTGGCATTAAATGTAGTGGAATTGATAGGTATTAAGCCTAAAACAGAGTATCTAAAAGATTTGGAACTTTTTGGAAGATATTACAAATTAAAGGATAATATCTATATAGATGTAGGTCATAATATTTTGGCTGCTGTGGCTGTATTTGAAGCTATGAAAAGAGATACAGTGCTGATATATAATACCCTTGATGATAAAGAATACTTAAAAATTCTCAAAATTTTGAAGCCAAAAATAAAAAGAGTCGAAATTATTGATATAGATACACCACGGGCAGTAAGCAAAGATAAATTAAAAAGGGCGTTGGATAGTTTGGATATTAAATATAAAGATTTTGACAACCAGATAAATCCCAATGAGAATTATCTGGTATTTGGCTCATTCTATACAGTTGAATCTTTTTTGAAAAGTTTATTTTGAGTCTTGTTTTTTCTTTCTGAAATCTGGTTTTGGACGAAATCGTTTGATGATAAACATAACTATAATTACTTCAAAGAGACTTGCTAAAATCAGCTGATAGTATGTAATCAGGTCTATATTTCCCGAGTTGTATCCTATTGTTGCAACTGCTATCAAGAGTGTAAGAGGCATAGCCAATGATATTGCAGCTATGAGTACCTCTTTTTTGCTCTCTACATGACGCATTGGAAAAGCAGCAAGGACTCTGATTGCTATCATTGTGACAGTTATAAGCAAAGCTCCGCTTACAACACCTGGTATTAGCAGTGAATGCAGGTCAAAAGATACCCCTACATGTATAAAAAATATTGGAACCAAAAAACCAAAACCAAGACTTGACATCTTCTCTTCCAGACTTTTGTTGTAGTGGAAAAATGCAGCAATGGCAACCCCGGCTATAAATGCACCAAGAGCCAACTCTAGATGAAGAGCAAGCATTACACTGACCATTATGAAAAACAGAGCCATACCAAGTCTGATATCTCTGTCTGCTGTATCTATTGTGGGCATTAGAGAGTTTTTGAGTTCAGGATACCACCAAAACAGAAGATGAAGAAGTTTGTAAATCATAGATATACCTATCAAAAAGGCTACGAGATATCCCAGCTTGACAAACAGCTCCCATCCAAAACCTACTGTGCTGGCAGCATCCAATGCTGTCAGGGCGATAATACTAGATACCTCTCCAAGAATACCTACTGTAATTGCAAGTTGCAACCAAGGCTCTTTTTTGTCATATATTTTGCTAAGTGATGCCAACAATCCTACTGATATAAGAGGAAGAGATATTATAACTATTGGACTAAATCCCAAAATCACTCCGCTGATAATTGCCAATGCCCCAAGTAGCAGTATGAATAAAAAAGCTTTTTTCATGATACCCGAAGAGTCTTGAAGTGTCTGTTTTAAATTGACCTCCATACCGGCTAAAAACATCAAATACAAAAATCCTACTTCAGCTATCAAATCAAAAAAATTATTTTTGTATAACAGTCCAAAATATGCCAGTATCGCACCTATTATAATCTCTATAGGTGCAGTAGGCATTTTTATAAATTTGGCAATAAACGGAGATAGCCATATTACAAATGAGAGTGTCCAAATTAATACTATATCTTCATGCATCACAGATATCCGCAGGGGCATAGCCAAGTTTTTGAAGTAGTGACAAATCACTTTGGGGAGCATTACCTGATACAGTCAGGTAGTTTCCGATTACTATAGAGTTGGCACCGGCTTCAAACATCTCTTTCTCTTTGCCTTCAAAGATTAGTTCACGACCTCCTGCCACCATCACTATAGCATTTTTACCCAGACCTTTTCTGATACGGGATATCATATCAAGAGCAGTAATTGTATCTATATTCCTCTTCTTCAGAGGCAGAGCAGGATTTGGGATAAAAAAATTTAATGGAGAAGCTTCCGGAGAGAGAGACAAGATAGATTTAATCAGACTCTCTCTGTCATAAGGAGTCTCTCCCATACCAAAAATACCTCCTGTGCATAGTGCCAAGCCTACACTCTTGACATTTTCACAGGTGGCATATCTATCATCCCATGAGTGTGTAGTGCATATATTGGGATAATATTCACGGCTTGTCTCAAGATTATGATTGTAACTGGATATTCCATTGTCTTTTAGGTGTTTTAACTGCTCTTTATTTGCAGTACCGTTACAGGCTATTATATGAAGTGAGGGAAACTCTTTTTTCAAGTCAAAGGCTGTTTGGGCTATATATTCTGTCATTGTATCACTCAAACCTTTTCCTGCACTCACAAGGCAATATCCGACAGCACCGGCAGATACGGCTTTTTTGGCTTCAGCTATAACAGTCTCTATACTTTTACGGCTGTATCGTGAGATATCTGCTTTATATCTGACACTTTGAGTGCAGAATTTACAATCTTCATTACAGCTTCCGCTTTCTATATTATTTATTGCACATAGATATACTTTATCGTTTATCATCTACTTACCCCTAAAACTGACAGTATGTCATTATATCGGATTTTATCTATTGATTAATATGAAAAAATTTATAACTATAGCTTAACTCTCAATATGATATTATTAAAAAAGTTCTGTTTCAGAAAAGGTAAGTAGATGGGAATCAATCCAATACACAGAATTATAATCTTGCTTGTAGTATTTACAGGGTTTGTATTTTCAGCATTCAATATAGTATTGACGGTAGGAAAGAATAAATCCGTAATGCTTGATAAGAAAAAAGAGTTTGAAAATATTTTATCTCAAAATGATATTACTAAAGTTACTGTAAAGTTACAAAAAAGTGGCAAAGATTATCTTTTGATAGCAGGTCCTGTTGATAATGACGCAAAATTGGCAACTATATTATTTAGAGCCAAAGACAAATTTCCCTCAGCTTTTACCATACCTGTTTCAACATCTGCAAAAAAAGAGCTTACAAATGAGAAGGAATCCTCACCCAGACAGAGTCTTAAAACAGATACAACAAGCCAACAGCCAAATCCAAAACCACTGCACCCCGTAGTCATAAGAGAAACATCCAATCAATATTCAGGTGATATAGGTGGAGGATGGATGTGGTGGATTAGCGGTTTTGGAATACTATTGATAATAATATTTCTCATAGACCTTTATATATCATCTGTAAAAGTAGCAAAAATAACTCAAAAATATGAAGAGATGAGAAACAAACAAAAAGAGATGGAGCATAGACAAAGTTCACTCTTTTCTGATTTGGGAGAGAGTGTATATAGTATGAGCAAAGATGTCTTGCAATGCACCCAGAGTGTAATCTCAGAAGTCGAACAAGAAGATGTGGGTCACAAACTAAAACATGTGATGCGTAAAGAGTCCAAGCTTTTAAATGCTACAGAAAAACTGTTGAGATTTTTGAAACTCAAAGCACATAAAGTTGAAATCAAGGAAGACTCATTCAATATAAATAGTATGCTTGATGATATTGTAGGTCCTTTGGTAAACAGGTTTCATGGAGATGCAGTAGAGCTTGTTTTCAATCCTGACAGAGCTTTGCCCAAGTATCTAGTCGGAGACCTTACCCAGATGGGAGAGATTTGCACAAATTTGTTGGAGCATATGATAGAGTATCTTGAAGAGGGTGAGATATTGGTAGATATTGCATCATACAATACATACAATGGTAAATTGGATTTACAGATTAAAATTACCCAAAATGGATGCATTATAAAAGAAGAGATAGGTATAGAAGACTATTTTGTTCCATATTTTGATGAAAAAAGAGGAGAATATAAAAGACTCGGACTCTTTGTGGCACACAGTCTGATACAGTTGATGGGAGGAAAAATAGCTCTTCAGACGATATCGGAAGAATCCAAACTGATAAGCATATCTATACCAATGGATGAGCCTGAAGGTAAAGAGAAGTATAGAAAATATCCTCTTCCTGAACGCTCCATGATAGAAAAAGATGTATATATTCTCAATCAAAGCTATCATGCTTCCAAAGCATTAAAAAATATGTTTTCCTATTTCAGACATAATGTAACAATAGATACAGAGGAGAATTTCAGAGAGAGAATGCCAGACCTTGAAGGGTATGACATAATACTGGTTGAGGAGTCTTTGCTATATGATGATTTTGTAAGATATCTAAAGATACTAAAAAGACAAAGAGGTGTCAAAATAGTAGGATTGAGTAATATCTTCGATATAGATACCGAACACTCATGGTATGAAGTTTTTGATAAAAGGGTCAAAAAACCACTAAATCAAGAGAGGGTATATTTACTCATAATTGATCTATATACAGATGTTGATTCTGATGACAAAGATGGCAAAAGAAGTCTCATCGAAGATAAAAGACTAAGAGGCAGTAAAAAAGAGAAATTTATCAGAAATGTGCCTACTGCTCCAAATATCAGAGTTGAGAGTTTTGCAGATTTTAGAAAATCCCGTATCCTCATAGTCGAAGATAATGAGATAAATCTCAAAATGATACTTAGAGTTTTGGAAAATGCAGGTATGGAGCTAGATACAGCAGAAAATGGTAAAGAAGCTGTAGAGTTGGTAGTAAACAAAGGACCTGAGAGTTACGATATTGTTTTGATGGATATAAATATGCCTATTATGGATGGATACAGAGCCACTCAGGAGATACTTCAAATACCCGGAGCTGACAAACTGCCAATAGTAGCATTGACAGCATTAAGCACAGAGATTGAAATAGAGAGAATGGAAAAATGTGGTATGAGAGCATACCTTCCAAAACCTTTGCATCTTGGTAAATTATATACAGTATTTAAGATGTATCTTAAATATAAGCCTCAGAAGAAAAAAGTATCCAAAAAAACCAGTAAACCTCTCAAACTTGAAGGCATAGATATTGTAGAGGGACTCAGACATGTAGATAATAACCTTATATTTTACAGAGAGATTCTTGAAGAGTTTTTGAGGATATACGGAGACAGCGGAGATAAAGCGATGAAGTATCTTATCGAACACAGATTAGAAGAGCTGAGGCAACTCAATCTCGATGTGATGGGACTTGCCGGAACTATAGGGGCAAAAGAGGTATATCATGCATCATCTATGATTCATAGAGTATTTGGATATAATAAACTGCCTTTATTGCAACATTATGTAAAAGATTATCAGGATGCATTAAATAGAGTAAGCAAATCAATCAGAGTATATCTAGAGCAGTTTGAGCATAATGTTTAATATATAAAAAGAGGATTATATGAAAGTTTTACATCTTTTAATAACCGTGTTAATTACACTCTCTGTATATGGGAGTAACAGTCTGCTTGTGCTGGATATGCAAGGAAGCAAAGAAGATGCAGAAAAACAGGTCAATAAAATAAACAAAGAGATATCAAGTAAAGATTTTGATAAACAAAATAAAAAATCATTGCCTCATGTAAAAAGTATAAAAGTAGCTAATCAATGGATACTTGTCTCAGCAGTCAAAGATAGGAATGAAACAAACAAAATCAGTATAATTTTACACAAAAAGTATCCCTCAGCATTGATAATAGATAATAAAGATGCTAAAAGGGTATTAGTCAAACAAGATATAAAGAATGGAGATTATGAGAGTTTTTTACTTGAATGGTCTGTATTGATAGCTATTGCTCTAATAGGAATAGCTGGTATTATATTCGTATTAATCAGAGCATCTAAAATCAAAAAGATGCAGGATGAATTGGAGTATCAGCAAAAAGATTTGATGCATAAAATTTTGAAAAGTGAAAAATATGTATAAAAGTATGGTAAAAGTAATATTGATATTGTTGTCATTGACAATATGGGGTTTTGGAAGTCTGCCTGTAGAGAAATTGATAATATTGGGAGATACGGACAATCTAAACAGTGCAAAGCTTTTGAGTAAAAAAGCACAGCGTATAATATCTTCTGATTCTTTACTCTCAGAGATAAATATATCTACAGACAAAATGCCTAGAGTTATGTCTGAAGATAAAGATTATATCATTGTATTTGGTCCTTTTGCGGATAATAAACAGTTGGCTGTGATATATTTTCAGACAAAAAAACTTTTTCCTGATGCTGTTTTGGTATCTCTGATTTCATCAGCACCAAAAACCAAAAAAGAGATAGTATATACTACCATAGATACTCCGTCACAAGATACGGATTGGTCCCTGTGGATAGCTCTGTTTGCATTGGCAGTAATAGGAATATTGGCTCTGTTTTTCTCTTCTTTGCAGATAAACCGTATTTTACAGCAACATAGAATTATGCGTAAAAGACAGGAAGAGATGGAGATAAAACAGCATGAGCTGTTCTCCAAACTGGGTGAAAATATCTACTCTATGAGTAAAGATATGATAGAAAATACCCAAAAGGTAATATCTGATATAGGTGATGAAAAAGCTCCAAAAGAGTTGAAAGAGATGGTATTGACAGAGAATAAAATACTTGATACCACCAATAACCTTTTGGAGTTTTTGAAAATAAAATCCAAAAAAGTGACTATTGAGCATGAGAAGTTTAAAATCAATAATATGTTGGATGATTTGGTTGGCTCATTTGTAGGTAAATATCCTCAAAAAGATATTGAACTGGTTTTGGATATAGAGCATTCATTGCCTGTTTATGCCATTGGTGACTTTACCAATACAGTCAATATTTTGCGTAATTTGATTGAGCATCAATTTTCACTCATGGAAAGAGGCGAAGTAGTACTCTCTATCTCTATAGACAAACCATATCAGGATAACTCTTTTTTAGAGATGAAAATTACACCCTATGGTGAGATAGAGCATGAAAATATAAGTGAAGAGAACTATTTTGTGCCTCAATTTGTAGATGAGACCGGCACATACAGCAGACTAGGATTATATGTAGCCTATGAATTGGTATCTTTGATGGAGGGTGATATTATTGCAAAAAAACTGCCAAATGGCGGGGCTGTAATAGAACTTTCTATTCCGGTAGGAGGATTAAAAGAGGAGAGACGAAAATATAGACTGCCAAGCAAAAAATATACTCAAAAGAGTGTATATATTACAAACAGACACTATCATGCTTCAGTGGCACAAAAAAATCTCTTTGAATATTTCAGACACAAAGTGACGATAGATACTGCAGATGATTTCGTAAAAGAGCGTCCAAATTTGAGCGAATATGATATTGTGCTTATAGATTGTGATCTTATCTATCCCGGTTTTGAGACATACAGTCAAATGTTGAGAGAGAAATATGATGTAAAAATGGTATGTATGGAAAATATTCTTCAGGGTGAGTCAAAGAGTCTATACAGCTATCTGTTTGATAAAAGTGTAAAAAAACCTCTAAATCAAGAGCATGTATTTTTGCTGATATTAAATCTTTACTCCAAAGAGATAAAAGAGGAGTTTGGAGACAAAGAGAAAAATCGTAACCATAAAAGAGAATTTATCTCCAATGTAGAAGAGAAACCGAATGTAAAGATTCAAGATTTGGCCGACTTTGCCGGAACCAAAATTTTGGTGGCAGAAGACAATGAAATAAATCAAAGAATGATAGATACAGTTTTAAGAAGAGCAGGAATATATATAGATATAGCATCCAACGGAGAAGAGGCTCTGCATATGATAGAGGATAAAGGTAGCAAATATTATGACCTTGTGCTTATGGATATCAATATGCCAATCATGGACGGATTTACCGCTACCAAAAAGATTAGAGAGCTTCAAGGTGTCCAAAGTCTGCCTATAGTCTCTTTGACTGCTCTTGTATTGGAGCATGAGATAGATAAGATGAAAGCCAGTGATATGGATGCCTTTTTACCAAAGCCTATAAATATAGGAAAACTATATACAGTCCTGGATATATTTGTAGGCAAAAACAGAGACAAAGCCAAAGACAATATAGCTGTATCTCAGCACAAGAGAGATATAGACGGATTGGATATAGATGTTGGATTGAAGATGAGTGGCGGTAATCCTATTTTTTACAGAGAGCTTTTAAAAGAGTTTCTTGAAGTATATGGGGAAAGTGGCAAGGTTGCGGTGAGTCTTTATGAGCAAAAAAGGCTGGAAGCTCTCCAGCAACTTATGCTGGATATTATGGGATTATCCGGCACTATAGGTGCAAAAGATTTATACCATGCAGCAAATGAGATATATAAATTATATCTCTATAACAAGCTGGAACTACTGCCGGGATTTATAAAAAAATATAATGAAGAGATGGAGCGTGTCAAAAATTCAATATTAGAGTATTTAAATGAATAATAATTATAAAATATTACAATCACTGTATATATCTATTTTTTTATGTTTTATAATTATTCAGAGTCTGTCAGCTTCAGATACTATTAAAATTGCTTTTGGATTTGACAAGCCTCCTTTTGTATTTGGTAAAACTGGTGCCAAGGGTATAGAACCTGATTTAATGAGAGCCATTTTGGAGCCTTATGGGTATAAAATAGAGGCTGTGCAAATGTCCAAATACTATCTGGAGAATATTTTAAAAGAGCATAATGACTTTAACGGTTCATCATCTATAAGCAAAGAAAAAGATGCAGACGGTATATATTACAGCGATAATTTTGTCTTTTATAAAAACTATGTCATTACTCCACACAACAAGCATCTAAAGATAGATTCCATTAAAGATTTGACAAGAATAAATTTTGTTGCATGGAATGGAGCATGGCATGATTTGGGAGAGAAGTTTCAATACTATTTCAATCCTGTAAATGGTGTATATAAAGAGCATTATCATGATAATCCGTCACAAAAAGATGATGTCAAAAAGTTTTTTGCTGGTGAATATGATGCCATTTTGATAGATAAAAATATTTTCAAGTGGTATAAAACCATGTTCAATAATCATGATGAATTTGATTATCATCCTGTTTTTAAAAAAGATAAAGGATACTGTAGTGTATTTCGCTCAAAAAAGCTTCGAGACCAATTTAATGAAGGCTTAAAAAGAATTAAAGCCAATGGTATATATGAGGAGATTGTTAAATACAATAATACTCACAATTTTTATCCTCTTATAGATTATATCAATCTTGTTGCTGATATATCATCTCAGTATCTTTATATGTTACACCCAAAAAAGTTGAGAAAAATACTTGAAATATTTTTGAGGAATGACAATATATTATCTATCAAGATTATAGATAATAAATTAAACAGGACTTTTTTGACTGTGTCAAAAAGTTATCCCACACAACCTACAGGTGAAATAAGAGCCAATATAATCTATTTTAACGATCAAGATAGTTTAAATCTTGGTAAAGTCATAATTGTATATAAAAAGGATTTTGATTTTTCAAAAGCTTCTCCAATTCCGGAACTCTCATATTTTTATTCTTTGCCCAAAGAGGAGTTGAACAGAATAAGAAAAATTTATGAAAATCATAAATATAATAGAGTAAAACATGTTAAATTGACAAAAGAAGAGATTGCATATCTTCGTAAAAAAGGGACAATAAAAGTCCACAATGAAAGAAACTGGGCACCATATAATTTCAATGAAAATGGACAGGCAAAAGGATTTGTGATAGATTATATGAATCTGCTTGCCCAAAAACTTGGGATAAAAATAGAGTATGTCAGTGGTTATACATGGGATCAGTTTCTCAAACTCATAAAAGAGGGTCGTATAGATGTAATATCCAATATTGTAAAGACAAAAGATAGACAAAAATTTATCAATTTCACCACACCTTATGATGTCTCAAGAAAAGCTATTTTTTCAAACACTGCAGGATTTAAACATATATCAGATTTGAAAGGCAAAACAGTAGCAGTTCCAAAAGGATTTTTTATAGAGTGGTATTTGAAAAAATACTATCCCAAAATACATCTGAAGAGTTATGATAATGTATTGCAGTGTATTACGGCTGTCTTGAATAATAAGGCCGATGCACTCATAGAGAGTTATGGAGTCGTTAAGTATTTGATGAATAGATATAATCTGATAATACCTTATATGTCAATAAGTGATACTCCGGATTTGCAAACAAAGCTCAGTATAGGTGTGAGAAAAGATGAACCAATTTTGCGTGAAATATTTCAAAAGGCTATTGATTCAGTTACAGATGAAGAGAAAAAGAGAATAAAATCAAAATGGTTTGATATACAAAGAAAGGAGATAAGTCCATTTAGTATAGCCCAGGAAGATTATTTGAAAGGATTGCATGAAATACGATATTGTTGTAATCCCAACTGGAAACCTATAGAGTTTGTAGAAAATGATAAACCTAAAGGCATATCTATTGATACACTTTCTCTTATTGCCAATAAATTACATGTGAAATTGACATATATTCCCACAAGTACATGGATAGAAGCTCAAGAATATCTTAAAGAAGGAAAATGTGATATTCTCCCTGCTGCTACACGAACTGAAATAAGGGAAAAGTATGCATACTTTACAAGACCATATCTGCAGTATCCAATAGCTATAATAACCCGTGACAACAGTCCTTTGGTTACATCTTTTAATACTATTGCAGATAAGAGTATGGCTCGCAAAGAAGGAAGCGGGCTTATTCAGATACTATATAAAAAATATCCGGGACTTAAAATTGTAGGAACTAAAACTTATGAAGAAGCTTTTGAAAAGGTCAGAAGTGGTAAAGCATATTTTACAGTAGCTACTCTTCCTATTTTGGCATATTATCAACGAGTATATGGACTAAAAGGACTAAAAGTAGCAGGATATTTGGATTGGAAAATGAAGCTCTCTATGGCTGTAGGCAAAAGAGATGATATGCTATACAGTATTATTGATAAAGTATTATCAGATATTCCTCCTGAGACTCACCAAATCATCAATGATAAATGGACCACATCACAGACAGTAATTAAAAAGATAGATTATGTTTTGATGTTTAAAGTTATAGCTGTTTTAGGAATTATTATTTTAATTATTACTATTGCAAATATAAAGCTGAAAAGACTAAATAAAGAGATAGATTATCTTAATAAAACATTAGAAGACAGAGTAGCAAAGGAGGTTACTCTAAATCGTGACAAAGATAAAATGATGCTTCATCAAAGCCGTCTGGCACAAATGGGAGAGATGATATCTATGATTGCACATCAATGGAGACAGCCTTTAAATAACCTCTCGATATTGATGCAAACTCTTGTAATACAGTATAAAAAAGGGAAACTAAATGATGAAAAAATAGAGAGTTTTCACAAAGACAGTTATAGATTGATACAACAAATGTCTGATACTATAGATGATTTTAGAAACTTTTTCAAACCAGATAAAGAGAAAAAATATTTTTTGTTGGACGATGTGATAGAGCATATTCATTCCATTATGAATCCATTATTAACAAAAAACTCTATTAAATTTGTATTAAATGGTGATAAAAATATCCAGCTTTATGGTTATCCAAATGAACTTGGACAAGCTGTTATGAACCTGGTAGGAAATGCAAAAGATGCTATTTTGGAGAATAATAGTGAAAAAAAAGAGATAGAGATAGATATCCAAAAGTATGATAAAGAAGTTGTAATTTATATAAAAGATACTGGAGGAGGTATAAGCAAAGATCTGCTTGAGAAAATTTTTGAACCATACTTTTCTACCAAAAAAGATAAAAATGGTACAGGTCTTGGACTTTATATGAGTAAATTAATTATAGAAAAGCATATGAAGGGTTCTTTGAGTGTAACAAACACCCAAGAGGGAGCATTATTTAAAATTAGACTTCCTCTTCAAGAGTTGTAATTAAAATATCATAGTATAGCCGACTCCATATATAGTTTTGATATATTGGGTGTTGGCATCGATTTTAGCAATTTTTTTACGAATATTTTTGATATGATTATCAAGTGAACGATTGGATTTGATATTGGATATATACTCTATTATATCTTCTCTTTTTACTGTTTGATTTTTCATCTTTATAAGATATGATAATATATTAAATTCTATTGAAGTCAATTCCAATGGTTTGTTTTTAAAATATACAATTGAATTTTTTATTTGAAAAACAGCTTCTTCTTCATCAATTTTAATATGACTGTTTTTCTTTAACTGTAACCATATCCTTGCTTCCAACTCTTCTAGAGCCAATGGTTTACACATATAGTCATTTGCACCATATCTAAAAGAGAGTATTTTAAATTTGGTATCACTGTAAGCACTTGTTACAATTATAGGGACCAATAAGTATTGTCTTATGCTCTTTAGAACTTCAAATCCATCATAATCCGGTAAATTTATATCCAATAGGACTATATCAAAGTTTTCACTTTTGATATAAGATATTGCATCAGTTGCCGTAAATACAGGCACTACTTCAAAATCACACTCTGTTAAAAAGTCGTAAATTAATTTTGATGCAAATTCATCATCTTCTACCAATAAGATTTTTATAGGGTTCATTTTAATAGTTACTGCCTCAAAAAGTTTAGATTTAATTTATATCCGCATAAATGATAATATCTTTATAAAATACGGACTCAAAATTATTATAGTATTAAATATGGTTATATTTTTCTATTTATAAGGTTTATTACCAAATTCTACAGATTTTACAGTTATTATACTGATATTTTTATTTTATAATTCAGATAGTAAAAACAAGGATTTGATATGTTTAAAGATTTCACACTATTGATAGTAGAAGATGATAAAGAGACACAAGCGATGTTAAGCATCTTGTTTGAGGAAGATTTCAAAAAGATATATCAAGCTTATAATGGTCAAGAGGGGCTGGATATCTTTTATAGTGAGAGACCTGATATTGTGCTTACTGATATAAATATGCCTATAATGAATGGCTTGGAGATGGCAAGAAATATCAAAGAGTTTGATGATTCTGTGCCGGTTTTAATTATCAGTGCTTTTGATCAAAGGGATATACTGCTTGAAGCAATAGATATCGGGATAGATTCATTTATTATAAAACCTCTTGATGTAGAAAAACTGTTAGTCAAACTTGAAAAAGTGTGTATGAATTTGGTAAGAGCCAGATATTATGAACAGCACTTAAAAGAGAAGATACAGGATTTGGAGCAAAAAGCACTCTATGATACTGTTACCGGTTTGCCAAATCGTCTAAATTTTGAAAAGAGTCTGGATAGGGTTATGGCTGAAGCAGAGCAGTCTGATACTATTATGGGGCTTTTTCTAATAGATTTGGATGATTTTAAATATATTAATGATAATTACGGACATCCTGCAGGTGATGAGGTATTGAAAAGTTTACCAAAATATATCAGACAAAGTATAAGAGAAGATGATATTCTGTTTAGAATTGGAGGAGATGAATTTGCACTGATTGTAGAAAATCTGAATACTCAAAAATCGATAGATGTATTAAAAACAAAACTCTCTGAATTATCACATTTTGTTATAGAGTATGGAGGTAATACCATAAAGAGCAGTTGCAGTATCGGAGGATGTTTTTATCCTCTATATTCCAACAACAAAGCAGAGCTTTTAGAGTATGCTGACAAAGCACTCTACAGAGCCAAAGACAATGGTAAGGCAAATTGCTGTATTTGTGAGAAGTGAATATCTTTTAATTAGCACTTATAGGATATATTTTTCTCTCCTTTTGCCAGGTAGAATGATTATATACAGGTTTGAAATGGTGTTCTATGATATATCTGTCATCTTCTCTGTATAAAATGACGGCATCTGTATTTCCACTCTCTCTGCCACATACTTCTCCCGGATTGATAAATAGTGTCTTACCCTCTATGGAGCTTTTGAATATGTGTAGATGTCCATATATGACGATATCGCTGTCTGGTGTCATATAGTATGGCAGATGCATCATTTTGATTTTCAAATTATCTATCTTTATATAATATGGCTCTGCTTTTATTCTGTATCTTGATGCTGTCTCTTTCAGGGCATAATCATTATTACCAAATACTGCAGCATAGGGGAGTCCACACTCAGAGAGTGCTTTAAGAGCTTCTGAAGATTCAAAATCTCCTGCGTGGAGTATGTGTGTAGCACCACACTCTTTGAGTCTTGCTATCGCCTGAGATTGCAAATCCAGTCGTTTGTGTGTATCTGAGATGATACCGATTACAGGGTATATATCTTTTTTATGCATCTTCTCTGTGCTTACACTTGAGACACTCATATATCTCTTTTTTACGGAATGTTTTGCGTCCCATTATATATCCGCACTCCGGACACTTCTTGTCTGTAGGCTCAAAATTGGCTATAAATTTACACTCAGGGTAGTTGGCACAGCCGTAGAATACTCCTCTTTTGCCCTCTCTTTCTATAATCTTGCCTCCGCACTCCGGACATGGAACAGACAACTCTTTGGGAGGTATGAGAGATTTTGTATTTTTACATTTGGGATATGCACTACAAGCCAAAAATTTGCCTCTTCTGGAGTTTTTGATTACCATAGGAGAGCCACATTTGTCGCAGACTTCATCTGTCTTTTCAGGCTCTTCTATTTTGCCGTCTTTGTCTATATTTCTGCTGTATTTACATTTTGGGAAGTTGCTACAGGCTATAAATTCCCCATATCTTCCTTTTCGTATCAACAACTCTCCATCTTCGCATTCAGGACACTTTTCACCTGTCGGTTTGGCTACTTTGAGTGATTTTATCTCTTTTTTACCCTTTGCTATCTTTTGCATAAAAGGCTCATAAAATTCTGCCAAAATCTTTTGCCAATCCTCTTTACCCTCGGCTACCTTGTCAAGAGCCTCTTCCATTCGGGATGTGAAATTGCTGTCCACGATTTCGGGGAAGTGTTTTTCCAGCATCTCAATGACTGTAAATGCTATCTCGGTAGGATAAATCTTTTTTTTCTCCAGCTTGATATACTCTCTGTTTTGGAGTATCGTAATAGTCGGTGCATAAGTGCTTGGACGACCTATACCCAGAGATTCCAGTTTTTTGATGAGTGAAGCTTCGGTATATCTTGCCGGAGGCTCTGTGAAGTGTTGAGTGGCTTCTATTTTGTCAAGTGTAGCACTTGAACCCTCTTTTAGCTCCGGAAGCAGTTTGTCTTTTTCGTTATATCCTGTAACTTTGTAAAAACCGTCAAATATCAGCTTTCTGCCGTTTGCTTTGAATATACTTCTGTCACCTTTGAAGAGAATAGTCTGCACTTCAAACTCGGCATCTGTCATTTGACATGCCAAAAAGCGGTTGTATATCAGACGGTAAAGTTTAAGCTCATCTGCAGATAGATAGTTTTTTGCCAAATCAGGAGTAAAATCTGTTCTAGTCGGTCTTATGGCTTCGTGAGCCTCTTGTGCCCCTTTTGATTTTGAGGTATATATTTTGGGTTTGGACGGTAGATATTTTTCTCCAAACTGCTCTGATATGAATGCTCTTGCCTCTTCTACAGCCTCTTTTGCGAGGTTTAGACTATCTGTTCTCATATAGGTAATTACACCCATTGAGCCTTTGTCGGTATTGACACCCTCATATAATTTTTGGGCTATCATCATAGTCTTTTTGGGTGAAAATCCAAGCTGAGTGGAGGCAGTCTGTTGTAGTGTAGATGTCATAAACGGTGGTGGCGTTTTGCTCTTTCGTCTGCTTTTGTCGATAGAGGCTACTGTGAAACTCTCCTGTTTTGCCGATTCTACTATCTCATTGGCTTGTGCCTCATTGGAGAGTGTCATCTTATCTATCTTTTTGCCGTCAAAGCTGTATATTTCAGACTCTACCGTCTTATTAAACAGAGCATTTATCTTCCAATACTCTTGAGGTTTGAAAGCCTTTATCTCTCTTTCTCTATCGACTACGATTTTAAGAGCCGAACTCTGAACCCTGCCGGCACTGAGTCCTTTTTGGATTTTGCTGGCAAGCAGAGGTGAGAGTTTGTAACCCACTATTCTATCAAGCAGTCGTCTTGTCTGCTGTGCATCGACACTTTGCATATCTATTTTGCGTGGATTTTCAAGTGCATTTGTTATGGCATTTTTGGTAATTTCGTGAAATACAATCCGAGGCAGTGTCTCTGGCTCTTTGCCTATGGCTTTGGCTATATGATAACCTATTGCTTCACCCTCTCTATCCTCATCGGTTGCGATATATACAGTATCTGCATCTTTTGCCAGTTTTTTAAGCTCTCTGACTGTGGGAGAGGCATCTCTGGGAATAGTATATTTTGGTATAAATTTGCCATCTTCTATAGTGATACCAAAACTGCTTTTTGGTAAATCTCTGATGTGTCCTTTTGAAGCGACTACTTTGTAATCTTTGCCGAGAAAATTACTGATAGTTCTTGCTTTTGCCGGTGATTCGACTATTATTAAATTTTTCATATCTCTCCTCTCACCGTTATGGTTGAGAAACTTTTTTTGTCATTGTAGCACAAATGGATATATCTCTATAAATATATTTGTATATTGTTTATTGAAAATAGGGCAATCAAATTATTTTTTTAATTGACAAATCTACTGACTGATGTTACGCACATAAAAATGAGATTAAGCAATATTATGTCCCAAAGCTCTGTTTTAATGCAAGTCCCGTTTAAACCCAATTTTTAGTTTGACTAATTGTATATATGCATAATATAGTTATAATGCCTAATGCCCAATGCCTTTGTCACAACACTTCACTAATAATATTGCTACGGTAAAACCAAACAGTCCGGCTACATAGTTTCTAAGCAATACATCTGTAAAAAATCCAAATATGAATATAGCAATTACAGAGTGTAATATAGCCTGATCCATTCTGTCGTGACATTTTGTCTTCCACAAAAATATAAGAAAGAGTATAAAAACAAGCATAGCAACTGTGCCACTTTGTATGGCTATTTGTAGATATTGATTATGCACATGAGGCACATGCTCTGTAAATGCATATTGTTGTAATTGTGGGGTATAGATAAGCTCTTTGTAGCTATGCATAGCATCACCGATACCCTCTCCTACAATAGGATGTTTGCTTATCATATTTGATGCTACGATTGTCATAGCTATTCTCTCACCCCATGAGTTGTGCAGATTATGATTTTGGACTATTTTTTGAATATCACTCAGTGCCAAATTGGCTCTGTCGTGAAATACAGGTGAAAATTTATATGCCAATACAAATATGACAGATATTAGTGATATAGCCGATACAATTGTTTTTAAGCTGAAACCAAACCTGTATATCAGCAGTATTACAAGTGCAATTACAAATGCCAATTGCCCTGTCCTGCCACCATTGATAAAGAGATTTGCCGTAGTGGATATGAAAAAGAGAGTCTCAAATATTCTCATAGCCCTGTTTTCTCTATTGTCCAGGCTCTTGGCAAGTAAGATGATAGAAGTAACAGCAAGAAAGATACTGTATCTCAAGTGATGAATGTATGGTGGAGAGGGATTATAGGGACTGGCTCCTTTGGGAGTGAAAATACCAAAAAATATGCCATAAGAGTATATCTCACTTATAAACATAGAAGTCAGAAAGATATATACAGCAGGTTTGATAAACTCTTTTTTTATTGAGCTTGATACAGTAATCAGCAGAGAAAAAATCACAAAGTAATACTCTAACTCTTTGTATCCTTTGTGAGTATCGCTACTCCACAAAAGAGAGAGTGCAGTTATTGCAAAAAACACAGATAGCAGAGTAAGTGCTTTGTTTGAGAGCAGTCTGGATAATTTGTTTGAAAAATTACCCTCAAGTATCCAAAATAGCAGTATCAGATATGGACCGGTATGGGTATCAAAAGCATTTGAAAATGGAAGCAGTGCGGCATAAAGCAAAAAGAGTGTATTGAGTATATAGCTATATACTGGTGAACCTATATAGAGGTACTGTTTCCATTTAGTCATTTGTTATCCCCTAAATATCTCTGTGTTTCGGTAATTACGGTATCACTCTCGATTTTCATCATACCGGTGCTTATTTTTCCCTCATCAGTTACTAGTATTTCACCCTTTTCTCTTCTAATTACTGTATGGATACCACAATATTGTGTCTGATATATATCTTTCCAACATGATGTTGCGATACTATTCTCCCACGGTCCCCAGCTTTGGGGATTGGTAGGACCAAATAGTGCTATTACAGGAGTATCATGTGCTGCTGCCATATGCATAGGTGCAGTATCTACGCCTATGAATAGTTCGGCTCTTTTTATCAGAGCGGAGAGTTCATTGAGTGTCAATTGTCCTGATAAATCTATCGGTCTGTTTTTGCACAAAGAGATGATTTTATCTACTCTTTGCCTCTCTTTGCTGTCAGGGGCGGCGGTGATGATTACCGGTATGGAGTAGATATCCTGAATATAGTCTATCACCTCGGCAAATCCTTCACTGCTCCAACACTTGAAGAGCCATCTTGATACAGGGTGTATATGTATAAATCTGTCGATATTTTTATTGCTTAGAAGCTGTGAAATCTTTGCTTCGTCATTCTCGGAGTGGCTCATATAGACTCTTTTATCAATGACGGGTATCTTTGCCAAAGAGAGATAGTGCAGATTTTTTTCTACCGTATGTATATTCTTTGGAAAGGGTGCAGATATTGTATATGGGTTTAATTTTTTTATAAAACTGTTTTTACTCTCTACACCTACTCTTGTTTTGGCTTTGGAAAGTAGTGAGTATATTGCTCCTCTGTCACCTTCGGTGAGATTGAATACGATATCATAATTTTCAGCTGTGATTTGTTTTAAAAAATTCCACTCTGTGAAGATTTTTTTAAATATATTACTGTTTTTTATACTCTTTCGTGGATATAGAAATAGATTGTTTATATCATTGTTATATTTGTATATAGCTTCACAATCATCATTGACAGCGATATCTATCTGGGCATTTGGGTAGCTCAATCTTAAATTTCTTACAAATGTTGTAGTCAGCAGAACATCACCTATATGTCTGAATTTTATTACCAATATTTTCATAATCTCTCTCTCAATCTATTTAGAGTTTTTTTTATTCTATATTTCAGTTTTTCAATTCTTTTTATTCGTTTTGGATTTGAGTAAACAGGCTCATATCCCAAAATCCTCAATAAATTACCCGCACCATGTTCAAATATCTCTATCTCTCTTTGACTTAACTCATTTTTCCAACTCTCTATACGGGAGTAGTCTGGAGGGGTGCCTACTAGTTTGTGCTGATGTTTTGTATATGAGGGCAGTTTAAATCCATCACCTTTTATCATATCCTGAGTATACTCTATATCAACAAAGGAGCATATCTGTTTTAGTGTCTCTTCTGTATTGCCTACTATATCCTCATAATAGATATGCATTATACTTTTTGGGTATTGTATCTCACTTGCCAAACCCAAAGATACCCTCTCTGTCCAGTGTTGTGCCATATCCGGTATAAAGTGTTTGCCCCATTTTACCTTTTTGTGTGATGATGCTACAGCTCTGCCATCACGAATAATATGTATGATTTTTGCTTCGGGAAATACTTTGAGCAGTATATCACATTGGCTTACATTACTGGGGGTATGATCTATCCATATATCAGCATTCTTATCAGGATATAATTTTTGTGCATATACAGATACAAGTGTATATATAAACTCTTGATGAGTATTACACTTGCTTAATATATCTTCATTGTCCGTAATATCCAGCTCCCAAATCTTGAATCTGTGATGATTTTTCAGTATATCGAGTGCTTTTAAGGCATCAAAATATGGTAGAGAATTATATATATTCATATTGAATTGGCTCTCAGGTGTAGTGATACATCTGCTGTTTGTTCCCAACATAGCTCCTAGCATAGTAGTTCCGCTTCTACCACACCCTACTATAAATATATTTCGTTTAATCTTACCCAATAGAATTTCCTCAGCCTATATTCAGTATGATTATATCAGATGAAAGGGAAAATATGTATGATAAAAAAAGAGTAATACACTTTAACAATTCACTCTCAGGAGGAGCCGGTAAATCTATACTTACACTTGCTCAGGCTATGACAGAAGAGGGGATAGAGACATCAATTATAATATATGAAGATAAAATAGATTATGAAATTCCTGCCAATGTAAGAGTTACAATACTGGACAAAGATATACACCGCTTTAACAAAAGATCTATTGTAAAAATGCTGAAAGAGGAGTATATAAACAGAGGTGGTGCAGATATGATAATCTCCAACTCTTCACCCTCCAACAAGATTTTAAGTATGGCAAATATTGATAATAGTTGGCACTGTGTCAGGAGTGCTGAAACAAAAAACTTTTATGGCATTGTAGGCAAGATGAAGCAAAAATTCAGATATGCAAAATATAAAAGGCTCTATGACAATAAGAGGCTTATTACTGTATCTGTGGGATTGAAAGATTATATTACTCAGGAGTTGGGTGCAAAACCTGAGCGTGTAGAAACCATATACAATGCTTTTGATTTTGAGACTATAAGAGCATTATCAAATGAAAATGATGATGATATTCCAAATGAAGATTATATCATTCATATAGGTAGATATGATATCGCTCATAAACGGCAGGATATATTGATAAAAGCATATAAAAAATCTGCTTTACCTCATAAATTGATACTTTTGGGGCAAGGTAGAGACAGGGATAAAATAGCAGATATCATAAAAGATTACGCCTTAGAGGACAGAGTGATACTTGCAGGTTTCAAATCCAATCCATATCCATGGATAAAAAGAGCTTCAATGTTGGCATTCTCTTCGGATTTTGAGGGCTTTGCCAGAGTCTTACTGGAAGCTCTGGCTCTAAATAGACCTGTTGTAAGCACAAATTGTCCTACCGGACCTTCTGAGATACTCACTGGTGAATTGTCTCAATTTTTGGTACCTGTGGGTGATACAGATGCTTTGGCAGACAAGATGAAACAAGCAATGCACTCTTATCCCAAGATTGATAAGAGTATGTTTCATAAGTTTACAAAAAAAGAGATTGTCAGACAGTATAAAATGCTTTTAGGAGATTTATAGAATCAATTTGGATATATCTATCTCTTTTGTTTTTGATTTTTTGTTCTCTTTGCAATACTCTACTATCATACCATGAGACCTTGCATAGACTTTTGCTCTGCTATAATCTGGAAACAGTGTATCGTATCTGTCATAGATTCCATCTATTATCCACTCTTGGATCTCTTTGTAGCTATCCATCATATACCCAAAGGCCAATAAGAGTCTGTTGGTATAGCTGTCTATTACAAATGCCTCTTTGTAGCAGGTATAATTTAAAACAGTATCAGCTGTCTCAAAACCTATACCTCTTTGCTTAAGTAGCCACTCTCTGTTTACACTCTCTTTGAAGTTTGCAAATGTCTCAAAATCTTTTAGTATATGTTGAGACAATAAAATAATATTTTTGGCTTTGTTTCTAAAAAATCCACTGGCTTGGATATGTGTATATATATCTTCTTCTTTCAGTGATGCAAGTTTCTCAACAGACAATAGATTATCACTCTTTAATCTTTGTAAAGAAGTTTCTACATTTTCCCATTTTGTATTTTGTGTAAGTATTGCTCCTATTAATGCAGTTTCTGTTCCACTCTCAGGCCACCACCACTCATCTGAGTCTGCTCTGTCATAGCCTCTGTCTTTCAGTAATTTTAGCAGTTCAAACGAGTCTGTTATTATCATTGTGACAGTAGCCTTTCAAATAGTATCATATGCTCTTTGGCACTCTTGTCCCAGCTGTATCTGCTTATCCATTTTTTGCCTTTTTCTCTCAAGTTTTGCTGAAGAGATTTATCATTAAGTATATATAATATTTTTTCTCTGATATCATCAGGATTATCCGGCTCTATATAGAGTGCGCAATCTCCGCATACTTCAGGCAGAGAAGTTTTGTTTGATACAATAACAGGTGTTGCACATGCCATTGCTTCTATCGGAGGGATACCAAAACCTTCATAGTATGATGGATATATGAACAAAGAAGCTCTTGAGTAGATATGTGCCAATTCCAAATCATTGACATAACCTACATAATATATATGACTCTTATTCTTTTTGATTATAGAGTATATCTCATCATTACCCCAGCCTTTGTATCCTACCAGCAATAAAGGATATTTATTTTTTATACTTTCAGGTAGATTTATATATGCTCTTAATAGATTGATGAGGTTTTTCCTAGGCTCTATACTACCTACAAAGAGTATATATTTGTTAGGCAAGTTGAATTTGTCTGCTGTAGTTTTACTCTCATCATCACTGTATTCTTTGTAAATCTCTTGATCTATTCCATTGTATATGACACTGATTTTATCAGCTTCGATATTGAGTGTATCAATAATCTCCTGTTTTATATATTTTGATACGGTAATAATATGGTCACTTCGTTTGATATTGTCAAAGAAGTTTTGAGTAAAATACTCTATTCTCTCTTTGGGGTGCCATTGTGGGTGTAGGTGAAAAGATAAATCATGGACAGTAGTAACAGTCAGTTTTGATTTGATATGAGATTCGGGGATAAAGTTTGGTTGCCAATACAGATCATATACTTCATTTCCTCTGATTTTGGCTGATACTCTTGTGGCTTTTCTGGCAATTCGTTTAAGTAGTGTAAATCTGTCTAGTACTTTTTTGGTATATCCAATCAAGCTGTTTTGTGGATTGCTATTGGACTCTATACCTATTATTTTAGATGAGTAGTAGCCATACCAATATACAAAAGAGTAATTATCATTTGTTATTTTGGATATTCTTGTAATATTTTCATAAAGATATCTACCTACACCTGTTCTTTTACTGAGTAGAGGTATCATATCTACAACAATCTTTTTCATTATGGCTCCAATGTGAAATTGTTTGTATTATAACTTATCAAGAGATATCTTAGTTTTATCAATTAAGTTATACTTATATATCTATTCAATAAAAGATATTATGTATGATATAATATTTGACATTTAATATCAAAATTGTAGGAGTATATATGCTGTATAGGATATTGGTAATTTTTAGTTTTGTGACTGTATCACTCTTTGCCAAAATGGATTTTGTTTCACCAAAACCGGACTTTGACCATCCACGAAAATGGGTAGTGCCTGTAAAAACAGATGATTTACATACTGTAAATCATATCATTGGAGGTATTAATAATGTTCTAAATGAGTATCCACCTGAAACTTTGCAGGTAGCCATGGTGTTTTACAGCTCGGGTATGAGAGTCATCAAAAAAGATTATGACAAAGCCACTCTCAAACGATTGGAGTCTCTTATGGATGGATATGATGTAGAGATGGTAGGGTGTTTAAATACGATGAAGACAATGGGTTGGAAGAAAAAAGAGTATATAGACGGTATTGAATACAAACAGGCAGGGATTGCCGAAATACTTGAACGCTCTGTTGCAGGATGGACAATTTTCGCCCCATATTGATAGACAAAGGATAAGACAATGAGATACTTATTAACATTTTTGGTTCCTTCTAAAAACATGTATATGAAGCACTACAACCGGTATTTTAGAAAATATGAAAAATAGTATAGAGATTGAGAGGAGATTTCTCCTCTTGCCATGTTCTGTAAAAAAATTTCTCAAAAAAAAGCATATCAGTTACTCAAAAGAGTCTATTGAACAGGTCTATATCAAAAGTGATGAACTTGGTGCTGAGAGATTTAGAAGAGCAGGAAACAGATATATACATACAATCAAAACGGGTTCAGGATTGCAAAGGCAGGAGATAGAAGAGTATGTGAGTTACAAAGAGTATCAGGATGCAAAGCTAAAAAACCCAAATATCATCAAAAAAATAAGATGTCGTTTTGAATTAGATGGATATGAGTTTGAGTTGGATATCTTCAAGGATAGATTAAAAGGGCTGAATATCCTGGAGATAGAGTTTGATGATTTAAATAGTGCCAAATCATTCAAGATGCCTGATGTATTGGCTGAAATTGTAGTAACAGAAGTAACAGATGATAGAAGATTTACAAACGGTTATCTCTCAAAAAGTATGACAATACCAAAACCTGGAAGGTAAATAATGAATATAGAGTCTGTATTTGTAGCTCCTGCCAAAGAAGGCAGTGGCTCACTGTTTGTGACACTTGGACTTATGAATATCCTAAAGCGTAGATACAAAAAAGTGGCATTTTTCAAACCCATATTAGACAGAGGCAGAGATTTGGATTCTGATACTGTGATATCCCTGTTTAAATTGAAGCAAAATCCAAAAGAGTGCCATTCATTCACCGTAGAAGATGTAGAGCATATGTTTGCCCAGGATAATCAAGAGGCAGTTTATGAAAAGATTATTACTGATTTTGAGAATCTGAAAAGAGAGTATGATTTTGTATTGTGTATGGGTTTTACAGATGCCACTCTCACAGAATTGGCTCAAAGAGATATCAATATATCAGTGGCTATGAATCTCTCTTCGGCTTTGATTGGTGTCATGAGAGCAGACAACAATAAAGATACAGATGATGAAGCCGATATATGGATTAAAACAGTCAAAGATGAGGGTTTGGAGCCTATGGCTTTGATTATTAACAGAGTGACAGATGAAATATATAGTGACAACTCTATAGTGTCAGAAGGGGTATTTATATACAAAATACCATATAATGAAGAGTTGGACAAGGCTACTGTCATGGATATACTAGAAGCTACCAATGCAGAGTTGCTTCATGGCAATGACAGTGTAAAACTGCAACAGAGTGTATCTGATATCAAAGTCGCTGCCATGCGTCCGGAAAATTTTTTAAATCATCTTAAAGATTCAGATTTGATAATCACACCGGCAGACCGCTCAGATATTTTGATTACCATTCTCAGTGCTGCTTATTCTGATGATTTTGGGACAGCTTCGGCTATGATAGTAGGAGGAGATTTACCTGTAGCTGAGAGTGTAATCAAACTATATCAATCTGCCAAAGATTTTCCGATAGTGATAGCTCGAAGCAGTGATGATACCATGACATTGGCTCAAAGAGCATTCTTGGCAGAAGCCAGACTCACACCAGCTCATAGCAGAAAGCTTGATTTACTACTTGGGCATTTTGATAAATATATAGATATACAGAGTATTGAATCATCACTTACAAAAGAGATGAGTGATATTATGACTCCTGTAATGTTTTTACACCGTATCTTTACAAAAGCTTCAAAACTGAAAAAGAGAATTGTTTTGCCAGAAGCAGATGATAGAAGAGTGCTTGAAGCATCTGAAAAAATATCACGCAGAGGTATAGCTGATATTATACTGCTTGGTAAAAAAGAAGAGATCCATAAAAGAGCCACTGCAATAGGTATAGATTTGAGTCAGGTTGAAATAGTGGATAATGAAAATCCTGAGCTTATAGATAGATTTGCAAAATCATTTTACAATCTCAGAAAGCATAAGGGAATTTCTCTAAAAGATGCTGAAGATACAGTCAAAAATATCAGCTATTTTGCCACTATGATGGTAGAGGAGGGATTGGCTGACGGTATGGTAAGCGGAGCTACCCATACTACCGCCGAGACTGTCCGTCCTGCACTTCAAATATTTGGCACTGCTAAAGGTATTGAGACAGTTTCAAGTGTATTTTTTATGTGCCTAGAGACTAGAGTATTAGTATATGGTGATTGTGCGATAGTAGTGAATCCAGATTACAAACAGTTAGCCCAAATTGCTCTTAGCTCTGCAAAGACTGCTGAAGCTTTCGGTATAGAGCCGGTAGTGGCACTGCTCTCTTATTCAAGTGGTAGCAGTGGCAAGGGTGCAGATGTAGAAAAAGTCAAAAAAGCCTCAGATTTGGCACAAAAGATAAGAGATGATATCCCTATAGAGGGACCGCTTCAGTATGATGCAGCTATTGATATGGAAGTTGCAAGACTAAAAATGCCAAATTCAAAAGTAGCAGGCAAAGCCAATGTATTTATATTCCCTGATTTAAATACCGGCAACAATACATATAAAGCTGTCCAACGCTCCACAGGAGCTATCGCAATAGGTCCTGTATTGCAGGGACTTAAAAGAGCAGTCAATGATTTAAGCAGAGGTTGCAGTGTAGATGATATAGTCAGCACTGTAGCCATTACGGCTATTCAGGCAGAAAATTTAGAGTATAAAGCAGGAAAAAATAACAGGTAGTTAGTATTGATATTACTATTTTTATTAAATCAATAACCAAAGGATATATTTTGAGTAGTGCTAGAGAGTATGTAAAGGGTGTATTAAATTATGTAAGAGAGTGTTCACCCGGACAGAATGAATTTTATCAAGCTACGACAGAGGTTTTTGAGTCTCTTATACCTCTGCTTGAAGAGGACAGAAGATATAAAGATTATTCAATTCTTGAAAGGATAGTAACTCCTGAGAGGACAATTATATTCAGAGTTACATGGGTAGATGATTCAGGCAAAATCAGGAGTAATCTGGGATATAGAGTCCAGTTTAACTCTGCAATTGGTCCATACAAAGGGGGGCTTAGGTTTCACCCTACAGTCAATCTTGGAATTGTTAAATTTTTGGGATTTGAGCAGATATTCAAAAACTCTCTTACCGGTTTGGATATAGGTGCGGGCAAAGGAGGAAGCAACTTCGACCCCAAAGGCAAGAGTGACAATGAGATTATGGCATTTTGTCAATCATTTATGAATGAGATGTATAGACATATGGGAGAGACCAGAGATATACCGGCAGGAGATATCGGAGTAGGACCAAGAGAGATAGGATACCTCTATGGTCAGTATAAAAGACTTACTGTGCGTTTTGAAGGAGCCTTGACAGGTAAAAAGACCAGTTGGGGAGGCTCTCAAGGCAGGATAGAGGCTACTGGATACGGTTCTGTATATTTTGCTGAGAATATTTTGAATAAATATGGAGATGAAATCAAAGGCAAAGTGTGTGCTGTATCAGGTGCAGGTAATGTAGCGATACATACGATTGAAAAACTGCTTAAAATGGGTGCAATACCTGTAACATGCTCAGACAGTAAAGGAACCATTTATCATAAAAACGGGATAGATTTAAATACGCTAAAGGCTATAAAAGGGATGGAGAGAAGAGGCTCACTTGCAGAGTATGCCAATATCCATAAAGGTGCCCAATATATACCTCTACATAAATACCCCGAAGGCGGACATGCAGCATGGAGTGTGCCGTGTGATGTGGCATTTCCGAGTGCTACACAAAATGAACTGACTCTGACAGATGCTAAAAATTTGGTAAAAAACGGTTGTATATTGGTGAATGAGGGAGCTAATATGCCTACTACTCCAGAGGCTATGGCATATCTCAAGAGCAACGGAGTATATTTTGGACCGGCAAAAGCGGCAAATGCCGGAGGTGTGGCGGTAAGTCAGCTGGAGATGGCACAAAATGCCAGTATGCAAAATTGGACATTTGCCCAGGTGGATACAAAACTCTTTGAGATAATGAGAAACATATTTAATACGGCATACAATACATCCAAAGAATTTGGACAAGAGGGTGATTTGCTGATGGGTGCAAATATCGCCGGATTTAGAAGAGTAGCAGATGCTATGATAGATCAGGGAGCTGTGTGAGAGATGACAGAAAAAATCGAAAATGCATTGGCAAGTGGTGCAGATGATTTTGAGATAGCCAAGATTTTAAAAAGTGAGTTGAAAGAGTATTTTTCAAAACTTCCTGATATATTTCGTCAGGATATAAGAGATTTTATCTATCGTCATACAAAAAAGATGGATGATATTCTCAAAATAGTATATATGGTAGCTACACGCAGAGCATTTGGCTCATATTTTCCGATGAAAAACAGTGTTCCTGTTACCGTAGTGGCACTTGGGAGTTATGGCAGAGAGCAACTCTGTATCAAATCTGATATAGATGTGATGTTTGTCTATAAGGATTTGAGTGGATACGATTCTCAGGCTATTATAGAGAAGATGCTATATATTCTTTGGGACAGTGGGTTGAAACTAGGACACAGAGTCCATGAAGTATCAGAGCTGTATAAAGTATCCCAAGAAGATATCACTATCAAAAGTGCCTTGCTTGAATCCCGTTTTGTAGAAGGCTCCAAATTTTTGTGGGCAGAGGTAGAAAATGAGCTCAACAGAATACGAAAAGACAAGCCCACAGAGTATATCCGTGCCAAACTCTATGAGAGAAGAGAGATGAAAATAAAGCATCCTCTGACTATGGAACCCAATATCAAAGAGGGTGTAGGAGGCTTTAGAGATGCAAATACTGTATTTTGGATAGCCAAAGTGCTGTATAATGTCCCTCAAATCAAAGATATAGATTCTGCTATAGTAAGCGACAGGGATTACCGAGAATTTCGGACTTCTTTGGATTATCTGTATAGAGTAAGAAATGCTCTGCATATCATCAATGGTAAAAAAGAGGATAGATTAAGATTGGAGCTTCTGCCTGAAGTGGCATCTATTTTGGGTGTTGGTGAAGGATATAATGCTCAGCTTAGATTTGCCAAAAATCTTAATGAAAAACTAAAGAGTGTAAATCTATACAGCCGTATCTGGATAGAAGAGATGATATGCGATATACTCCCTGAATTTTATGATGAACAGTTTCTTCCGGCTCAAAAAGATTATAGTTTTTGTGAACTTATAAGAGTAATGAGTATCCGCTCTATGCAGAGTGAATGGAGGGCTCATCCAAGACTGCTGAAGATGCTGATAGATGCACCAAAACCAGAGCATACAGACGGTGAGATATATGAAGCCTTGTTAGCAGTATTTGATACACCGCACAGCCACTCTGTATTGAGAGCTTTGTCAGAAGCCAAACTTTTGGGATTTGTGATACCTGCTATGAAAAAGGTAATCAGTCTGCCTCAATTTGACGGATATCACAGATATACAGTAGATAAACACTCTCTAAAAACACTTGAATATATGGAAAATATTGAAGATGAGTTTATAGCATCACTCTTTGAAGCGTTATCTAAAAATGAAAAAAAGATGCTCAAAATCACAGCACTTCTTCATGATGCCGGAAAAGGCAGAAAAAGAGACCATCATCTTGTAGGAGCTTCTCTGTTTAGAGTTTTTGCTTCCAAAATCGGTATAGATGAGAATCTGAAAGATATGGGAGAGAGGCTGGTTCAGTATCATACTTTGATGAGTGTAACGGCACAGAGAGAGGATATATACAGTGAAAAGGTAGTCTTGAGATTTCTTTCACGATTTGGCAATAAAAAGATGCTTGATATGATATATATTCTTACATACAGCGATATGAAAGGGGTCGGCACAGATGTTTACAATCCATTTAGCTCCAAACTCATACGCAAACTGTATGACAATGCCGTAGAGGCACTGGATAAATCCAATCTTATTGATGAGACAGCAAAGAGGATGAAAAGAGTAGAGTCACTCCAGCGAAGTGGTAAATTCCAGGCTCTGCCTGTGAGTTTGAGAAAAAAGATATTATCAATTCCATCCAATGCATTTTTTATCAGACATACAAACAGTGAAATTATCGAACTTGCAAGATTGGCACACAATACGGGTGATTTTAGTTTCACTATCTCCAATGAGAAATTTTTGACCATAACAATAATCAGACGAAGAGATATAAATATTGCATATATTCTGCATAGATTATCCCGTTTGGAAGTAGTGGGTATGGATATAGCCAAACTTTTTGATGATTTGAAATATTTTAAAATAGATTTTAGACTCAAGGCTGATGATAGTGAAATAGAGCTGATTGAGCAGATAGTAAGAGAGTCGTTTATGGGTGGTATAAATATGGATTTGATTGTGCCTGTGATACATAAAGATGAGATAGATATAGATTGTGAGCATTCTAAAGAGTATGCCTCTATGAAAATCAAAACAAAAGATCAAAAAGGGCTTTTGGCATATATTATAGATATATTTGACAGATATGGCATAGATATCTCTTCAGCCAAAATTCACACAATCAAAAGCAGAGCAAATGACCTCTTTTTAATAGAGAAAAACGGTAACTTTTGCCATAATATCGAATCTATAACAAAAGAATTGACGGAGAGCGTATGTGCGGAATAGTAGGATATACAGGAGCCAAAGAAAAAAAAGAGATTATTTTAGATGGATTAAAAGAGTTGGAGTACAGAGGGTATGACTCTGCCGGTATTGCAGTTTTGAGTGGAGATGATATAGAGTATTTCAAGGCTGTAGGCAAGTTGGACAATCTCATAAAAAAGACTGAAAATTTTCAGAGCTACGGTCCTGGAGTGGCGATAGGGCATACCAGATGGGCTACACACGGCAAACCTACAGAGCTAAATGCTCATCCGCATCTTGGCAAAGAGAGTTTCGTAGTCCACAATGGTATCATCGAAAATTACAAAGAGATAAAAGATGAACTCGAAAAAGAGGGGATAGCCTTTTTGAGTCAGACAGATACAGAGGTGATAGTCCATCTCTATGAGTTTTATCTGAGTCAGAGATTAGAGGCTTTTGAAGCCTTTAAAAAGACAGTAGGGAGGCTTGAAGGAGCATATGCCATACTGCTAATCAGTCGCTCTGCCGAGGGTAAAATATTTTTTGCCAAGAATGGCTCTCCTCTTCTGATAGCTCCAGATGGAGAAGATGTCTATTTTGCATCATCTGATACTGCTGTCATAGGCAGAGCAAGAGAGGCTTATTATCTCGAAGACGGTGATTACGGATATGCCCAGATGGGAGATATTTTGCTGTATAACGGTGAGAGTGAGATTAGCCCCAAGATGAAACCTCTACCTGCCAATGTGGATACCGCCCGCAAAGATGGTTACAGATTTTTTATGGAAAAAGAGATATATGAGCAGAGTATAGTAACTGCTGATACTATGCTTGGCAGAGTTTTGGACAGCCAAATCAATTTTGAAGAGATACCGCAGGGCTTTTTTGATGATGTGGAAGATATCCGTATATGTGCCTGTGGCACCAGCTATCATGCCGCGCTTACTGCTTCGTATCTGTTTGAGAGAATTTCAAAAATCAGATGCTCTGTAGAGATAGCTTCGGAGTTTAGATACAAAGAGCCTCTTTTACAGAAGAAAACGCTCTTTATCTCCGTATCCCAAAGCGGTGAAACTGCCGATACTCTTGAGGCTCTCAAAATGGTCAAAAGAGCAGGTCTTAAAAGTCTGGCAATATGCAATGTGGATAACTCATCTATAGTAAGAGAGAGTGATGTATCTATCCTTACAAGAGCCGGTATAGAAAAAGGTGTGGCAAGCACCAAAGCATTTGCTACCCAGGTATTGACACTATGGATGCTTTCACTCTATCTGGCACAAGATAGAGGTATAGATAGTCAGATTTTGAGCAAAGAGATAGAGGCTATGAGGCATATACCTGTGGTATTGAGAGTAGAGGAGTCTTTGCACCAAAAGATACATCGTCTCAGCAAACGCTACCTGCACGGACACGGTTTCTTTTTTATAGGAAGAGACCTCTTTTATCCACTTGCACTTGAAGGTGCTTTGAAGCTCAAAGAGATTAGCTACCTTCATGCCGAAGGGTATCCGGCAGGGGAGATGAAACACGGACCTATCGCTTTGGCAGACAGTGAACTGTTTACGATAGCTCTGATGCCTTCTACAATTTTGTCTGATAAAATCCGCTCCAATGTAGAAGAACTCAGTGCCAGAGATGCTACAATACTGGCTATATCGGCAGAGCCTTTTGATATAGCTGATGATTTTATAGCAATCAAACATGACTCTCACCCCATGACAGAGTTTTTTGAGATGATGTTGGTAACTCAGCTTCTTGCATTGGAGATATCTGTCAGACTGGGTAATGATGTAGATATGCCTAGAAATTTGGCTAAAAGTGTAACCGTAGAATAGAGATTAGAGGTGGATTTGGTGTTGCTTTAAAGTGGAGCTGAAACAATACTTTAAATCTATTGTTAAGAAGCTCTATTTTAGGGGATGGGACTTTAATTCTACTTCTTGAAGCTAATCTTTTTTTGTGAGGCTTTAGCCCCACCCCAACAAGAATAAATTGTATTTAAACAAGGTCGTTTCAAGTTATATGCGTAACATCAGTTACTAAAATTACTCCTCATCTATTATAATGCTTTATCATCCACGCTGAAAGAAAATACATAGCATAAATATGGTGCTTGAATCTAGTCTGTTTTCCGCTTCGTTTTATCAATTCATCCAGAGCATCATCTCTGAATATTTTAAACTCTCTTTGGGCTTGATATATTTTTTCAAGCTCACCGCTCTCTTTGAGCCACTCAATGAATGGGTAGCTGAATCCTTTTTTCTTTCTGTCTATTATCTCTTTGGGTAGGTATGGAGTGGCTACATCTTTGAGCAGAGCTTTTATCTCACCGCTCAATCTCAAAGAAGGCTCGATAGAGAATATATACTCTACGAGATTTTTATCCAGAAATGGACTTCTTGCCTCAATTGTGTGAGCCATAGATACTCTGTCTAGTTTCTTCAAAAATAGCTCTGATAGCAGGGTATTTATATCGCAGTAGCTATACCAGTCTCTTTTGTCTTTGCCTCCGGCATCTTCAAATCTGTTAAACAGAGGCTCTATATGTCTCAATGAGCTGTCATCGGCTACATTCAGCTTCAAGAGTCTGTTGAGTTGCAAATCTGTAAACAGCTCCGCCATAGAGCGAAACAGCAGTCTGTCGCTAAATATCCTTTTGTATCTTTCCCACTCTTTGTTCATTGAAAAGTTGGCTTTGAAGTAGTTTCTAAGCCAATTTTTATATCTCAGCTCTGAAGCTTTTTCTATATCAAAATACTCTCTGTAGAGTCTGTATCCCATAAATAGCTCATCACTACCATCACCACTGAGGATAGTTTTAAATCCCGCTTTTTTAATCTGCTTGAGCATATGCCACAAAGGCACGGCAGCAGGGTCAAGAAGAGGCTCATCAAGATGCTCTGTCAGCTCATTGAGACTCTTTAAAAAGTCATCTTTGCTCATTACAAATTCATGGTGATTTGAGCCGATATGTCTGGCTACAATTTGGGCATAGCCTCTCTCATCATATTTGTCAAAGCCCTCATATCCTATACTGAATGTATCTATTTTGCCACTGATTTGTGCTGACAAAGAGCTGATTAGAGATGAATCCAGCCCACCGGAGAGCAGACATCCCCATTTGACCTCTTTTGGTATTCTTATCTCTACAGCCTCTTTTAAACGCTTCTCTATCTCTTTTAAGGCTTTGTTTCTGTTATCTATATATTTACCGCTGTAAACAGGAGTATAAGGGAAGAGTGATTTGGCACTTTTATTTTTTTTGTCATAAACAAGCACTTCGGAGGGGGCTAACTGTCTGATATCAGGATAGAAGCTGTTTGGAGGTATTACACTCTGAAAAAAGAGCAGTTGGGAAAATATTTTTCTATCTACTCTTGCCTTACCTCTATACGAGATGATGGCTCTTGCTTCACTGGCAAATATTAATTTATTATTCTCTATTGAGTAATACAGAGGCTTTTTGCCAAACAAATCTCTGGCAAGTATCACTTCATCAGGTGTAATTATGGCTATGGCATACATACCACGCAGATGTGATACAAAATCCACTCCATATTTAATGTATGTTTCATATATTGCTCTAGCTTCAGAAATATCATCACCGGCAGACAACTCTTTGTAATTGTATATCTCTCCGTTAAAGAGGATTAGTGTATCATCAAATCGTTCAATTTTGGTATCTCTGTCTATGTCTGTAACAGCCAATCTGTTGTAGTGTAGATAGATATTATCCTCTGCTATCTCACAAATACCGTCTTCGCCTCTGTGAGATATTGTATCTGATGCTGTATCAGCTCTTTTTTTATCATATTTTCCGATTATCCCAAATACAGAACACATAAAAACTCTTTACATCAAAATCAACATTATCAACTCTTGAGGTGCATATTTGGTATGGTTGATAATGATTTTTCCATCTTTCATATCAGCTTTTAGAATATAAAATCCGTTCTCATCTTTTGCCATTGCTTTATTTACCATTGAATCAAGTATCCAACTTGCCTGAGGGTATAGCTTTTGAGTCAGTGATTTTTCAAGTTTGATATCAAGATGGGCATTAAACAGTCTGTCGGCTCTTGAAGCAAGTACTACAAGAGCATTCATAATATCACCACTTAGAGGTTCGCCCATATATGTAGCATTTAGAGTTATATGGCTCTTTTTGTCGCTTTGAATCTCTTCATCTATATCTATCTGACTCTTGCCTTTGATAAATATATGATTGAGGACAGGGACAAACTCATTATCCAGTCTGGCTATATTTGCCAAAGCCCTGCCAAGAGCCTTACTGTCCCCTTTCGCAGCTGCTATTTGCATAGCTCTTTGGTTTTGGATTCTTCTTTTTTGAAGTGTTAGCAACTTTTCCAGACCTTTTTGACCCAAATTGTGAAGTTGTATTACTGTTTTGGCAGAGTTGATACCCATTGCAAGAGTTTTGGCAGTAGGATTTAGAGTCTTTAATTTACTCTCTATCTTTAAAGTTGCATACTCTTTGTCAGAGTTTTTTAGTGATATTTTGCTTTTAGATGAAAATTTTATACTCTGATTTTGTTTTTCTGTATTTATAGTTATTTGCTCCGCTCCTATATTGTAATCACCATATACCAATCCATCTTTTGAGATAGCATCTAGTTTAAATGAAGAGTTTATATTATTGAGACTGCCCAACAGCTCTTTGTTTGTCAATTCATATATTTTTAGATTATCTATATGAAGTTTGTTTATACCTTTTAGCGTATAGATATCATAATCTCTGTCTATCTTGATGGGAGTCAAATCAAACTCCAAATCCTCTTGATTGTCAAGCACCTTTTTGATATCTATTTTCATTGACTCTTTTGCTTTGTTTGAAAATGAGATGAGAGAGTATAAGTTTATATTTATATCATCGGGAAATACACTCTTGTATTGATTTAAAGCGTCATCTTTTATCATAGATGAGATTTTCATACTCTTTTGCGTGCCTGCCACTGCCAGGTGTATATTGTCTGCCAAATATACCAACGGACCATATTTGAGTCTCATATCCGTCTCTATTGGTAATTTTAGTATCTGATTTACTCGATTTTTTAGCTCAGGGTCATCTATACTGGTTTGGACTTTGGCTTTGGCTCCTGTCAATGTGCCATCAAATGAGATGACTTTGGATTTGATTGATGGAGTCAATCTGTTCATACTATTGATATAGATGTCAAACTGCTTTTGTGCATTGCTTGATATATAAATCAGTGCCAAGATATACAATACAGATATAACTCCTGCTATTTTTAAAATACTATTTTTCATAATATTGCCTTTATGCTCTTTGTTTGTGTTATTATAGCGACAACAAAAATATTTAAAAATAGGAATAGTATGACCATAGATAATATAGATGAGATTATCCTGGAGGATATAGAGACATCAGACCATCCGTCGGTATTTGAGAGTGCAAATGACTATTCAGCACTTATAATGAGATTGCCCGAAATAGACAGAGAGGGAATTACTATCCACTCTTATGCTTTTGTTATAGAGAATAATGAGGTATATAAATACTCCAGAGATAGCAAACAACTTATCAAAATGGGAGGTTTTGATTCGCTACATGGATATTTGGATGCAAAAATAGACAATATTTTATCCGAGATTCAATCATACCATATAGATATAGACAGACTTGAAGAGAGTCTATACAGTGATAGCACCGACAGCCATTTTATGGATAAGTGGTTAATGTATAAAAAAGATGTATCACTTATAAACAGGCTTATGCTGCACGCTGTAATATCATTTGAGAGATTTATACATCGTTATAAAAACTTTGAGGGTTTTGAAAAAATGGAGTATGAAGACCTCTTAGAGCATATGCGTCGTATAGATTATCTGTCCAAATCAGCAATGGAAAAGCTGGACAACCTGCACAGTTTTTACCGCACAAAAGTAGATGAGCATATGAACAAAATTATGTATTGGCTGACTATTATATCTGCCATATTCCTGCCTCTGACGCTGGTAACGGGCTTTTTCGGTATGAATACGGGAGGTTTGCCATATACAGATGATAATCACGGCACTCTTAAAGTGACTGTCATATCTATGATTTTGGAAGCTATATTTCTACTGGCGTTTATATCTGTCTCAAAAAGAGGTATAAAGAGTTTTAAAAAGAAAAGATAGAGAGGTTTTTAACTTATGTCACATTAAATAAGAATATAGCTGATTGTGTAAAATCTATTATTATCACTTGGTAATTATTCTTGTATTCTTGCTTTTAATAGTTTTTGTAATAGCAACTCTTCTACATTTTGTCTTGAATCAAATATAGCCATAATATAAACAGTATTGTTTTCAATTTTATACATTACTCTCCAAGGTTGTACAATCAGTTCTCTATAGATGGTTATACCTTCTTTTTGAAGTTCAGGGACAACCCTACCTCTTAATGGAAAAAAGTTGCTGGAGTTTGCTTTTTCTCTTATTTGTTCATACACTTTTCTTGCATTTACCACGCTATCTTGTTTGATATAATCAACGATATTTAAAAGGTCTTCTTTTGCATTTGAAGTCCATTGAACTTGATATGTTTTACTCATTTGTTAAGGAGTGCTTCAACAGAGTCGAAAACTTCTTCTTCACTATGAAAATTTCCTCTCCTAATATCTTCTTCTGAAAATGAAAGAAGCTTCATAATTGCAAGAGCATTTTTCATATCTTCATAACTTTTCGGATCTTGAATCACCGCTTTTGCTTCACCGTTTTGTGTGATTATCATAGGTCTGTGAGTCTCGTTGATATATTTTAGAACATCAGCTGTTCTACTTTTGAGGTAGGTAACAGGCTTTATATCGTTTACAATTTGCATAAAATCTCCTTCAGTCTTTATATTGTACCAAATTAAGACTTGAGATGCAAATATGATGCTAACGACTGAATTGAGAAATATTTGAGCCACAGGGTCAAATATTTCTCTCCAATGATTTGTTATGTGTTTCTTCTATAAGCCTATATAGTTCTATGGCTCTTTTTGCTTGATTGCTCACATTTGCAAAATTAAAAACTGCTTGTTGCATACTTTGTAAATTTCCACTTAACATATCAAGGTTAGCATCATGTAGTTTTTTAATTTTATTATTAATATCTATCAATAAACTTCTTAACTCTACTAAATAAGAAATAGTTTTTTTATTGTCTATATTCTGATAAATGTTAAATGAATTTATAAAGTTTGTAGTTAAATACTTTGGGTCGTATGCAAGTTTTTGTAAATAATCAGAATTATTCTTTGATAGTAAAATTAATAATTGAGTATTTAATGATTTTTCAATTTGAAATTGTTTATAAAACTTTTGATTTGATTTTTTATTAATAATAACAATATTATTATTTCCATGATTTATAATATTTGTTCCATTAGCCTTAGTATTATATATAGGTTCATTAGCAGGATTCACAAGGTATAGTAATAAAAATACTGCGATTGCTCCTGTAGCTGTTATAGCATAAGTAGGAATATTTATTTTTGCTTGAATAGAATGCTTAGAAAATGCTGTTATAACCAATGCCGTACCTAAACTTCCAAAAATTCTTGTAATCCAATATTGTGTCCCTGAATTTATATTTAAAATAAAAGCAATATATGCAGTCAATAAAAGTAAAATTACACCAATGACAAGTGAGGTTAAGTCAAGTTTTGGAATTGTCAATTTAAATTTCTCCTTCGCGATAAAGCCTTTAATTGGCATTGAGTGGGATTCAAATTTTTCTTTCAGCTTCTTTGCAATAATTTTTTTATGTGTTTTTAATACAATTTGAGATGTATATAAAAAGTTATCTTGTAATTTTATATTTATTCCTAATTTATTTGAAATTTCTCTCATT